>JBFGYN010000108.1:0-10386 GCA_041587415.1 Candidatus Competibacterales bacterium
ACGCCAGAACTGAGCCGCTAAACTGGACATAAACTTCTACCGATCAACCACCTGCGAGCTAGCCGAAGGCCGCCCTGGTGAAATATCCGGGTTAGGGGTGGTTTCGAGTTGCTCGGTGAGTGCTGCGGCTTAGTTTCGGATTTCCTCTACCCCGTCCGGACCGCCCAGCAGCAGCACATCCGCCGGCCGCTGCGCGAACAAGCCAACCGTTACCACGCCGGGGATGTTGTTCAAATCCGACTCGAGCGCCGGCGGGTCGAGTATTTGCAAACCGTGGACGTCGAGAATGACATTGCCGTTGTCGGTGGTGAAATCATCTCGCAGAATGGGCTGACCACCGCGCTGCACGAGCTCCCGGGCCACTAGGCCGCGGGCCATGGGAATCACCTCGATTGGCAAGGGAAACGCCCCCAGCACGTCCACCAGCTTGCTTCGGTCCGCGATGCACACGAACATATGGCTGGCCGCCGCCACGATCTTTTCCCGGGTCAGCGCGCCGCCACCTCCCTTGATGAGCTGCAGTCGGCGAGTCGATTCGTCTGCCCCGTCCACGTAGATTGGCAGCGTCCCCACATCGTTCAAATCCAGAACCTCGATGCCGCGCGCTTTGAGACGGCCGGAGCTGACTCCGGAGCTCGAAACCGCACCTTGCACGCGCCCCTTCATTCGCGCCAGGCCGTCGATGAAGTGGTTGACGGTCGAGCCGGTACCGACCCCGACCACACTGCCCGGTTTCACGAATGCCAATGCGGCTTCCGCCGCTTGCCGTTTTTCGTCGTCCTGCCCCATCGATCCGGCTCCCACAATATTTTTTCGTCTGCCTAAGCATTGTAGCGGACGCGCCTTTGCAAGCACTCCGTGTCCTGATAACGTCTTTGCGCCATGACCAAGAACTATATGGAACGCATATTGACGGCGCGAGTTTATGACGTCGCCATCGAATCGCCACTGGACGAAGCGAAGCGGCTGTCCCGCCGCGTCGGGAATACAGTCTTGCTGAAGCGGGAGGATCTGCAACCGGTCTTTTCATTCAAGCTTCGGGGCGCCTACAACAAGATCATCAAATTGCCGCGCAAGCGATTGGAGAAGGGCGTTATCGCGGCCTCGGCCGGCAATCACGCCCAGGGTGTTGCATTGGCGGCCCAGAGGGTCGGCATTCGGGCCACGGTCGTCATGCCAAGAACTACCCCAGCAATCAAGGTTCAGGCGGTCCGTGACCTGGGCGGGCGGGCAGTGTTGCACGGCGACGCCTACGATGAGGCCTTCGAGCACGCTCAGAAGCTGATTCAGGAAAAAAACCTCGTCTTCATTCCCCCTTACGACGACCCGGAGGTGATTGCCGGCAACGGAACGATCGGCATGGAGCTGCTGCGCCAGGTACACGAGGAGATCCATGCCGTGTTCGTTCCCGTGGGCGGGGGCGGACTCATTGCCGGTATATCCACGTACATCAAGCACCTGAAGCCCAAGGTCAAGATCATCGGTGTGGAGCCGGAGGAAGCTGGCTCCATGCACGCGGCGCTGACGCAAGGCAAGCGTGTCGAACTGTCCCAGGTTGGCATTTTCGCCGACGGGGTCGCCGTCCGGCAGGTTGGCAGGGAACCTTTCCGAATTTGCCGCGAGACGGTCGATGATGTGCTGCTGGTCAGCACGGATGAAATCTGTGCGGCGATCAAGGACATATTCGATGATACCCGGTCGATCGTGGAACCTGCAGGCGCCCTGGCGGTAGCGGGGCTGAAGCGCTACGTGGACCAGACCGGCATTTCCGATCGTACCCTTGTGGCCATAAACAGCGGCGCCAATCTAAATTTCGACAGGCTGCGTCATGTGGCTGAGCGAGCCGAGCTGGGCGAACGGCGCGAGGCTTTACTGGCGGTGACGATACCGGAGAAGGCGGGCAGTTTCCGTGCGTTCTGCCGCGCCATCGGTAAGCGCAACGTCACCGAATTCAACTACCGATATGCCGACAGCAAGGATGCGCAGATTTTCGTTGGTATCGAGCTGATGGAGGGAGATTCCGAGAGGGACTCCCTCATCGGTCAATTGCGGGCGCTCTCGTACCCGGTGGTCGACATGACCGACAACGAGATGGCCAAGCTGCACGTCCGATACATGGTCGGCGGTCATGCGCCCGGTCTTCGCGACGAGATTCTCTACCGTTTCGAGTTTCCGGAACGGCCTGGCGCCCTGATGCGCTTCCTTACCCGCATGGGCCAGCACTGGAATTGGAACATCAGTCTGTTCCATTACCGCAATCACGGTGCGGCATACGGGCGGGTTCTCGCGGGTGTCCAGGTACCTGGTAGTGAGCGATCCGAGTTTCAGCGATATCTGGAAGGACTGGGATATCCGTATCAAAATGAATCCGCCAATCCCGCGTATCGGCTTTTCCTGGACACCGAATAGCATGACAATTGATCGCATTGAGCATGACGCGACTTCCGAAGGCGAGAGAATTCGAATGTCTATCAAACAGCTTCTGAAGGACTGGGAAAAGGATCGGGCCGAATGGAGTGGTGCAAAGCGCTTTTCCCTGCAGCTCCCTGTGCGCGAGGCGGCCAGACTGGAGGCCCTTGCCGAGATGTATGGGCAGGACGTCAACACCGTGTTCGCGGACCTTTTGCGAGTCGCCCTCGATGAGGTGGAGCGCCAGTTCCCGTACGTCGAGGGCGCGCGCGTGATCGCCGAGGACGAGTTCGGAGACCCGGTGTTCGAAGACGCCGGACCGATGCCCCGCTTCATGCAGTTGACGGCGAAATACCAGGCGCAAATCGACGGCACAGAGGGCTCCGAGTGATCAAGAACTGTTGCCGGTACGCCGGACCGTGGCTGGGCGGCTGGATCGCAGCAGCGCTCCTCTGCCTGGCAATCACGGGTCCAGCACTCGGTTTCGGTGTCGAGCCCTGGATTCTCGTGGACGGCGGCGCGGCGGAATTGCGGGTTATGCGAGGACGGGACACCATCGAGATTCTGCCGAACATCTCCGTCGGGCGAGGCGGTGTCGGCTACAAGGCGCGCCAGGGAGACGAGGTTACGCCCACCGGGAGCTTTCGGGTCGCTTGGGTGAACCGCGACAGCCCCTATCACCTGTTCTTCGGGTTCGACTATCCCACTCGCCTGTATGCGGAACGCGCCCGGCACCGAAAGGTGCTAAGCGATGCGGAGTACCGTCGAATCGTTGACGCGCTGGAGCGGGGGGAGATTCCGCCGCAGGATACGAGTCTTGGAGGCCGGCTGGGCATTCATGGGCTCGGTACGGGAAACGCGAAAATTCACGCAGCCTTCAACTGGACGTCCGGGTGCATCGCCCTGACCAACGAACAGGTCGATCGTCTAGCCAAATGGGTGCGTATCGGTACCCTCGTGGTCGTGACCCACTGATGCGCCCGGCTCTCGCGTGTTGTTTTCTTTGCGAAGCTGCGCTGAACGCAACATAATTGCGCTGGGTCGAAAACTCACCCGGACTACAAAGGAAGTCGCGGTTATGAAAAATAAGCTAGTTCAGCTCGTTTCCGTATTGGCGCTCCTGGGGGCAATCAGTGGCTGTGCGGCCACCCAGGAAATGGAAGAGTTGCGTGCGGCCGTCGACCAGGCCAAAGCCGACGCGGCGCAGGCGCAAGCCGACGCGGCGCGGGCTCAGTCCACGGCCGATCAGGCAATGAGTGCTGCGCAGAACAGCCAGTCTTGTTGCGACGCGACCAATGAGAAAATCGATCGAATGTTCAAGCAGAGCATGCTGAAGTAAGTGGCTAACTGGCTTAGGCCCAGTTACCCAATAAACAAACGGCGCGCCCTCCGGTGCGCCGTTTGTTTACTGGGTTGCTTCCTGTCTCGGCTCGATCACTCCCCGTAAATCTTGAACTTGCCATCCTCACCCGACACGAGGCCGGGCCCTTCGGGAATCTCGTGATTCTCGAACGGTGTTCCCCGGGCACATCCGGCCAAGCTCATGATGAGGACGCCGACCGAGGTGGAATTGGACTCGAACTGAACCTCCATGTTCGAACCGACTGCCAGATTGTCGTCGACGGATGCCTCGCCGATCGATCGCACGCGGGTGGAGGAATGGTCGCTGTCCACGAAGAACGTGCCGGGCGCGTCGTACCACGTCCGGACTCGAGATCCCACCGCAGCGACCACTGGGCCAAACGGGCACATGAAGCCCATTGATCCCGCCTGAGGGTCGACCCTCAGGGTGTTCTGGCCGACGACAAGGGTAGCGGTTCCGGCGTCCCGCTCGGCGCTCGGACCAGCTGCCGCAGCCGCCCCATGTGCAGCCCGGGATCGACGCCGCCCGTGACCTTCAGCACTTCGGCCACAGCGGCCTCGACCAGTTCGTCCTCGTTCATTGGATTCTCGTCCAAGGGCGGGTGGGCTTCCAGGAACAGAGTTCCAGCGATCATGGCGACTTTGAATGGCTGATCGACGAAATGAACGGAGCTGTTCGTGTCCACGTCGTCGTACAGAGCTTCCACATCTTCCGGGTACATGCGCACGCAACCGTGAGTGACCCGCATGCCGACCCCGTAGGGACGGTTGGTTCCGTGGATCAGGTAACCGGGAATCCCAAGGCGCAACGCCCGGGTTCCGAGGGGATTGTCCGGGCCAGGCGGGACCCGGGTGGGAAGTTCGTCACCGCGTTCCGCGTGTTCCTTGCGAATGGATTCCGGCGGATACCAGGCTGGGTCTTTCACCTTTGCGACCACCTGGGTCCGACCCAAGGGCGTCGCCCAATCCATCCTCCCGATGCTCACTGGATGGGTGATGACTGCCGGCCGCTCGCCTGGCTTGGTTTTCGGGTAGAAGTACAAGCGCATCTCCGGGATGTTGATCACAATGCCTTCTCTGGGCGCGTCCGGCAGAATGTGGCGTTTCGGGAGGACTAGGTGGGTACCGTCGCCCGGCAGCCAGCGGTCGATTCCGGGATTCGCCAGCACGATCTCGTCATGGCCCAATCCGTGTTCCCTCGCGATGTCCGCCAGCGTATCGTCATGCTGGGTCTGGACAACCTCGATTTGGCCCACGATGTTGATGTCGCTTGGCGGCAGTGGGTATGAGGTCGCAGCCGCATCGGCGGCGAACCCGATCAGCACAGTGGTAAACAAAGCGATTCGAATTGGGTGCATGTGCTCGTGTCGTTCAGATAACATTCACGTTCGCGTTCCGGCCTTTCTATTATACGGATCCTGGCCCCTATCGGCTGAGGCGTGGGTACAAATTCGTCGCGTCGAGCGGAGGGACATGCCGTTGTGAATGAGGACAGACTGGTCGATCTGGAAGTTCATATTGCCCATCTGGAAACCGCTCAGGAGGAGCTCGCACAGGCGCTGCTGCGCCAACAGCGCCTTCTGGAGAGCCTGACTGCGAGGCTGGAATACCTGACGGCAAGGGTCCGACACCAAAGCGACGGCGGACCGGGTCAGATCGATGCGCCTGCGTCGACCGGAGACTATGGAAAAGAGGTGTGAGCACCATGAGTACCAGTACCGTTGCGATGTCCGAAAGCTCGGAACTCCTCTACCGAGAAGACAATCGGGGGTTGACCACATTGACCCTCAATCGCCCACGGCAATTCAATGCCCTGTCCGAAGAACTGCTGGCGGCGTTGCAGGCACAGTTGGACACCATCCGTTCCGACACGAGCGTGCGCTGCGTTGTGATTGCCGGTGCCGGGCCCGCATTCTGCGCCGGCCACGATTTGAAGCAGATGCGGGCGACCCCGGAGCGGGAATACTACCAGGCCCTTTTCAACCGTTGCGGGCGAATGATGCTCAGCATCAAGCGCTTACCTCAGCCAGTCATCGCACGGGTACACGGTATCGCCGCCGCCGCGGGCTGTCAGCTGGTCGCAGCCTGCGATCTGGCCGTGGCCTCCACCGATGCCCGGTTCGCCGTATCCGGCGTCAATATCGGTCTGTTTTGCTCGACACCGGCGGTGCCCCTGAGTCGCAACCTTTCCCGAAAGCAGGCTATGGAAATGCTCTTGACGGGCCATTTCGTGGACGCGAAAAAGGCCCGTGAGCTCGGCCTCGTCAACCGGGTGGTCGAGCCAGAGGCGCTGGACGAGGAGGTGGAGTCTCTTGGTGGTGCCATCCTGGCGAAGTCTCCGGTCGCCGTGAGAATGGGAAAGGAAATGTTTTACCGGCAGTTGGAGATGGGGCTCGAGGACGCGTACATGTACGCGAGCGACGTCATGGCGTGCAACATGATGGCCGAGGATACGATGGGCGGCATCGATGCATTCATCGACAAACGCGAGATGCCCGATTGGATCGGCCGTTAGTCCAACATCTCGCCTTGCAGGCCACGAATTTTCCGGGACCGGGATCAGCCCGTCGAGGTCGCGGTGCCGGGTTCGGTTGCCGACAGAGCGGCGTGAAAGTCCGCGAAATCCGTGATCGGGGCGGAGCATCGGCTCCCGCTACAGATGTAGGCGACTGTCTCGCCCTGGGCGGACTGCTGGGCCAAGGTGCCCGGTAGCGCGTTTTCCTCCTTTGGAATGGCGACGCACAGCCGGTATGGGGCGTAGGGCTCGACAGCGCGGCGGTGCCAGCGGCTGAGTTCCTCGCCGGCGCCCCGAATCACGATAATGTCACCGGCATCGAGCCACTCTTCAACGGCCCGCAAAAGCCCGATGTGATGAGCAGGCGCGCGCTCCACCGATGCCCACGCCCAGTGTACCGTGTTGTTGGCCGCATCCAGATAGCGCGTGTTTCCAAGCAGGTGACCCAAACGCAGCAACGACCAGGCCGCGACACCATTGCCGCTGGGTAGCGCGTCATCGTAAAGCGGCTTCGGGCGGTGTATCAGCCTCTCGTGGTCGTCCGCCGTAAAAAAGAACCCGCCTTTCTCGCGGTCTTCGAAATGCTCGACGAGTGCATCGGCCAGGGCCATGGCGAATTTCAGGTCACTGCTACGCCATCGGGTCTGAAAAAGCTCCAGTGTGGCCTCAAGCAGAAAGGCGTAATCGTCCAAGTAGGCGGGCAAGCGGGCTTTCCCGCCCTTGTAGACGGCCAGCAGTCGTCCCTGCCTCCACAGGTGTTCGAGTATGAAATCCAATCCTCGCGACGCGGCATCCACGAAGTCGGGACGATTCAGGTGTCGGCCCGCTACAGCGAGGCCCCGAATCATGAGCCCGTTCCAACTGGTGAGTATTTTTTCGTCGCGCGCTGGGCGAATACGCTTTTCGCGTTCGTCGAACAAGCGGTCGCGAGACCGGTCGAGCATCGTCACCAGCTCCGCAATGGGTATTTTGAGGCGTTTGGCCAGTGCCGGCTCGTCCACATATCCATGCAGATGCCACCGCTCTTCGAAATTGGGCGCGCGCTCCAGACCGAATCGCATTCCGAATGCCAGGAATTCCCGGCTAGGCAACAGATCCTGTACTTGGCCTCGGTCCCAGACGTAGAATTTTCCCTCGTGGCCTTCCGAATCCGCGTCCAGTGTGGAGTAGAAGCCGCCCTCCGGTGACTGCATTTCGCGCAGCACCCAGTTGCCCGTCTCTTCGGCCGCACGCTGGAACCGGAAGTCGCCGGTGCAGCGGTGCGCCTCTGCGCACAGGGCCAGCAGCGGGCCGTTGTCGTAAAGCATTTTCTCGAAGTGCGGGATCATCCACTGCTCGTCGACCGAGTATCGGCAAAAGCCGCCGCCCAGGTGATCGTACAGACCGCCCTCGCACATCCGCAGTAAAGTGAACGCGGCCATCGACAGGGCATCCTGGTCCTGCTTTCTCCGGACGGACGATCGGTTCCAGTGGCGCAGCAAGTGGTCGAGGTTGGCCGGATGCGGGAATTTGGGTGCTGCGCCAAACCCGCCGTGGACCTTGTCGAAGCTCTGGCCGAGCTGCTGCCGAACCGTAGCAAAGACCGCTGCGTTTGGATCGGTTGCGCCGGGCGCCGCCGCCTCCAAATTGTTGTTGAGGGCTTCGAGCAGTGAGGAATTCTGCTTCTCGATATCCTGGGCGTGCTGTCTCAGAAAGTCGGAGACTCTGCGCAGGATGTCGGTGAATGACGGGAGGCCGTGCCGCGCCTCCCTCGGGAAATAGGTGCCACCGAAAAACGGCACTTGATCCGGGGTGAGAAACATCGTCAGCGGCCAACCGCCGGCCCGGCGCACGAGCAGCTGATGTGCCGTCTGGTAGATGCGGTCCAGATCTGGGCGCTCTTCCCGGTCCACCTTGATGTTCACGAACAGTTCGTTCATCACGGCTGCGGTGTGTTCGTCCTCGAACGATTCGTGGGCCATAACGTGGCACCAGTGGCACGCCGAGTAGCCGATCGAGAGCAAGATGGGTTTCTGCTCGACGCGCGCGCGCGCGAGCGCCTCTGGCCCCCACGGATACCAATCCACGGGGTTGCAGGCGTGCTGCTGCAGGTAAGGGCTCGTTTCTCTGGCCAGGCGGTTGCGTGCTTGCGGGGGAGCGGTCATGTGCTGTCGGGAGCCCAGTACGGGCTGCGGGTATCAGACGAGGTCGTTCCAGGCTTTCCGCACTCGAGCGAACCCAAGGAGCCGGAACATTCCCTCGACTATGGCCCAGACAGTGCGCTCAATGCAATGCCGACCCGGTCCGCCCGGTGAGATTCTCCATTAGGTGCAAGGCATCGGCGGTTTCCCTACACTACGCCGCACCGATCCCCATAGACATCGTTTGCGCCCTATCGCCCATGAGTGAAAGTGACCTTCCGACGCTACGCCTGAAGCCCCGCGAGGATCATCGTCTGCGCGCGGGTCATTCGTGGGTGTTCAGCAACGAAGTGGACAGCGCGGAGACACCGCTGCGGGGGTTCGAGTCCGGGCAGCCGGTCGCGATCGCCGCGTCCACCGGGAAGATCATTGGCACCGGTTACGTCAATCCTCAATCCTTGATTGCGGCCCGTTTGGTGAGCCGCGATCACCAGCACCCTTTCTCTGCCTCGTTGCTGGTCCATCGTCTCAAAGTGGCCTTGGCGCTCCGGGATCGCCTGTTCGACGGGCCGTATTATCGGCTTGCTTACGGCGAAAGCGACGGATTGCCCGGCTTGGTAGTGGATCGTTACGGTGCCTTGCTTGCGGTCCAGGTGACGACGGCGGGCATGGAGCGCATGAAGGACGAGATCGTGGATGCGTTGCACAAGGTGGTGGCGCCGGAGGTCATCGTGTTTCGGAACGACAGTGCCGTCCGCGAACTGGAAGGGCTCGACCGGTACGTGGAAGCCGCCTACGGGCGAGCCCCGGATACGGCAACCGTGGTCGAGCGAGGGGCACGTTTCGACGTGCCCTTCTCCGCTGGCCAGAAGACCGGATGGTTTTTCGACCAGCACACGAACCGCGGGCGCCTGGCGCGCTACGTCCGCGATCGGACCGTGCTCGACGTATACAGCTACGTGGGCGCGTGGGGTGTTCAGGCGGCATTGCACGGAGCGGCCCGGGTGAGTTGCATCGAGGCGTCCGCCCTGGCGCTCGAGCACCTGTCGCGCAATGCCGAACTCAATGGTGTGTCCGACCGCGTCGAACCGACCCATGGCGATGCCTTCGCCGAGCTCGAATCGCTCCGCGAGCAGGGGACGAAATTCGACGTCGTCGTCGTCGATCCGCCTGCATTCATCAAGCGCCGCAAGGACGTGCGGGCCGGCCAGCAGGGGTATCGCCGATTGAACCAGCTCGCCATGCAATTGCTGTCGCGTGAGGGCATACTGATTTCGTGCTCGTGCTCATCGTATCTTCACAACGAGCGATTTACAGAGCTGCTCCTGCGCAGCGCGCGACATCTGGAGCGCAGCCTGCAAATTCTGGAGTTCGGAGGCCAAGGGCCCGATCACCCCGTCCACCCCGCCATTCCGGAGACCGCCTACTTGAAGGCCTGGTTCACCCGGGTGTTGCCCGTCTGAGCCCCATGCTCATCCACCCCGGTTTCGACCCTATCGCACTGCAGATCGGCCCGGTGGCGGTGCGCTGGTACGGCATCATGTATCTGCTGGGCTTTGCCGCCGGCTGGTGGCTCGGGCAGCTGCGCGCGAGTCGACCGTCGTCCCCGTGGTCGCGGGAACAAGTAAGCGATCTCGTTTTCTACATCGCACTCGGCGTCGTGCTGGGTGGCCGAGTCGGCTACGTGCTGTTTTACGGTCTCGAAGGCCTGTTGGCCGACCCCCTGAGACTAATACGCATATGGGAAGGCGGTATGTCCTTCCACGGCGGATTTCTCGGTGTTCTCGTCGCGATGCTGCTGTTCGGTCGTCGATACGGTTATCGTTTTCTGGAAGTCACTGACTTCATCGCGCCCCTGATTCCCCCGGGCCTGTTCTTCGGCCGCATCGGCAACTTCATCAATGGCGAACTTTGGGGCCGTACCACCGATGTACCGTGGGCCATGCTCTTTCCCGGCGCTGGTTCCGAGCCACGCCACCC
>JBFGYN010000109.1:0-10336 GCA_041587415.1 Candidatus Competibacterales bacterium
CGCCGGCAGCGCGACAAGCAGAGTTCTGGTCATGGGCGGGTAACAAAGCCCCGCATCCGCACAACCCTGGTAGCCGATCTCTACGGTCATTTCGGACGCCTCCGACGCGCTCGCCCGTTGAACCGGAATTGCGGCCTCGACACGTCCGTAGTAGACCTCCACTTCGCCGAAAAACTCGTCGGTTTTGACCTTGCCCGGCGGAAAGCGGGCTTCGCCCAGGCTCGTGCCAGGGGGCGTCAAGGCACGGAACCGAAACTTGTCGCGATACAAATAGTAGTCGTCCGCGATCTCCCAGCGCGCCAGGATCGTCGTGGCATCCACAACCTCCAGCGTGGGTACGAAGGCAATGTCAGGATCCAGAAACTCGCCGTAGGCATTCTGATTAGCTTGTACGCCCAGCCCCTTCAGCAGGGACGGCAGCTTGTTGCCCTGCGCGTTCGGCATGCCCGCGCCATTCGAACCTTCCGAGGCGTGGGATGAGAGACCGTGATCCGCCAGCGCCACAGACATTGAAAGTGCCGCAAAGGCGGCCACGAGCCAATGCAACGCGGCGCGACGTACCTTGAACCCTATTCTTCGAATCTGCATGTTTTTGAAATTACGAGCACTAATTTTCGACTTTCTCCAGTTTGTCGGCGTTCAGCCGCCGGATGAGCTGGTCGGCGGCGACGTAGCCGTCGAGACGCTCACCGCTGTCCGTTACCGTCATCGGGGTGCCCGTCAGACCCAGACGGTTGGCGAGCTGCATATGTTCGATGACCGGATTCGGGCATTCACGCTTTGCCGGGATCTCGCCCAATTTCGCTCGTGTCATGGCATCGCGTGGGTCGTCCGCGCACCACACCGATATGGCTTTGACAAAGGAGGGCGAGCCGACTGCAGTCCGTGGAAACATAAGATAGCGCACGCGAATACCAGCCGCAGTGAGCTGATCGATTTCCTGGTGCATCTTGCGGCAATAGGGACAGTCGACATCGGTAAACGTGGTGATAGTGTGCGCTGCCTTCCCATTTGGTTCGAAGATGATCATCTCGTTCTCGGGCACTGCGTCCAGCATCTTTAACCGCAGCCCGGCGAGCACCGGCTCACTCAAGTCAGCTCGCCTTTCCAAGTCGAAAAGGCGCCCGGTAAACGCGAATCGCCCATCGGGTGTAACGTAGATCAATTCCCCGCCCAGACTCACCTCGTAGATACCCGAAACCGGAGATGGTGCAATGTGCTCCGGGTTGCTGCCCGGAAACCGCTCGCCGATGCGCTTCGCGAGCTCGCCCTCGGGGGAACCGGCAGCGACTGAAATTGCCGGGAGAATCATCAACGCCAAAGCCGGCAGAAGTGGGCGCGCTGCATGGTTCATCGAATGGACCTCTGTCGTTTAGGCGGCGATCGGCGCCGGTCGTTCAGTCGCGGTGGTGTGAACATCAATATTGCCTCTCCGGCAGTTCGTGGGCGCCGGTATCGGAACTCGCACCACCCCAGGATACGTCACAGGTCTCGCCTTGGAGGCACCCAGCGGCACGAAATCGTTAGGCAAGCCATGTCCCATTCTCCGGGACGCCAAGCCGGCACGCGGTGACTCACGCATTACAGGAACCCGTGCAGCCCGATCAGCAAGACCGCATAGCGCGCCGCCTTTCCAACCGCAATGAAGAAAATTGCCGCTGCGATGTTGATCCGAAGCCAGCCGGCTGCGAGACACAGCGTGTCGCCGACAATGGGCAACCATGCCATCAACAGGGCGATGCCGCCCCACCGTTCCATTGTTGCGAGGGCACGACTCGCGCGCGGGCCACGGAGTGGCACACCGGGAAATCTGCGCCGGATCCACCATCCGATGAGCCAGGAGGACAACCCGCCAAGTGTGTTTCCTGCGGTCGCGGACAGGAGCAGGAATCCGGTCGGAGCCGCCTCGTTCACGGCAAGCGCTATCAGAACCGCTTCCGAACCGCCCGGCAACAGTGTCGACGCCAGGAAGCTCGACAAGAAAAGCGACCACAGAGCGGCGCTCAAGAACGCCTCTCCCCCAACGGACCATACCTGTCCGGGAGGCGGGGCGGTTCGGTCCGGAAGCATCTCTGAACTTCAGAGAGCTCCCTTTTCCAAGACGCCCTCCTATTTCTTGGATCCCACGGAATTCGGTTCAGCATCCGCATCCTGGCCGTTCGTGGGCGTGTCGCCGCTTTGCCCGGCCCGACCAGCTTCGATGCGCCGCTTGACCATGAGTCTGGAACAGGCAATGCCAACCTCGAATAGAAGCCAGATGGGAACGGCCAACAACGTCTGTGAGATCACGTCGGGAGGTGTCAGCAGCATGCCGACGACGAAGGCGAGGACGAATACGTAGGGGCGCTTGGCTGCGAGGGCCTCTGGGGAGGTGACGCCGGTCAGCACCAGCAGGACCGTGGCGACCGGGACTTCGAAGGCCACACCGAATGCGAAGAAGATGGTCAGCACGAAGTCCAGATAGCGGGCAATATCCGTCATCACCGCCACACCTTCTGGTGCGAACCCGATCAGGAATCCGAAAACGAGGGGAAATACCACGAAATACGCAAATGCCATCCCCAGGTAGAACAGCAGGGTGCTGGACACGAGCAGCGGATAGACGAGGCGCTGCTCGTGTCGATAGAGGCCAGGCGCGACGAATGCCCAGATTTGGTAGAGAGTCCACGGGATGGTGATGAACAGCGACAGAACGAGGGTCAGCTTGAACGGGGTCAGGAATGGCGAGGCCACGTCGATGGCGATCATGGTGCTCGACTCTGGCAGATGGGCGAGCAGCGGGCCAGCGAGGACCGTGTAGATCTTGTTCGCGAACGGCGAGAGCACCAGGAAAACGACCAAAATGCCTGCTATCGCTCTCAGAAGCCGATCACGCAGCTCCATGAGATGGGCAACCAGCGGCTGCTCATGATCGTCCGGCGCCATGTCCACTACCTACTCGCCGGCGCCCGCCCGCCGGTCCGGGTCGGATTCAGCTGGCGCGGTGGGCGAGACCTTAGCGGGCGAGTCGTGCCCCTCCGTTTCCGGTGCGGCCCGGTCTTGGGAAATGGCGGCGCTATCATCGGGGGCTGGGCGGCGTGGGGCGGATTCCGTTGTGATCGTGCGATCGAGCTCTGCCTTGAGCTGCTGTCCCGCGGATCGTGCCTCTCGGGCAACCTCTTTGATTTGCTTCAGGGCGTCGGCGCTCGCGGAGCTGCGGAATTCGTCGGCCTTGAGCTCACGATCGACCTCAGCCTTGACATCCGCCACCATGCGCCGTGCTTTCGCCAGGTAGGCACCGAGAGTCCGGGCGAGTTTCGGCAATCGCTCCGGCCCCACCACGAGTAGGCATATGACCAGAATGAGGCTGATTTCCCAGAAGCCGACGTCGAACATGTTCGCGGATCAGACTTTGTCCTTCTCGCGGGTGGCCTCGCCCTCGATCACGCGGTCTTGCTGGTCGAGGTTCTCGGAACTCTTCGATTCGCCATGGGGATCCTTAACCGATTCCCGGAAGTTCTTGACGGCCGCACCCAGGTCGCCGCCGAGATTGCGGAGCCGCTTTGCACCGAAGATGACGAGCACGATGGCCAGGATGATGAGCAATTGCCAGACACTGATTCCCATTTTTCACCTCAACGGGTCGCGAACGCTCATGACGTCCGTGACGCTTTTTCTGTATGGCCCGAGACACCGAATCGTCGTGCCAGTTCCGCAAGTACGTCGTCTGCCGACAGACCGTGCTGCGCGAGCATGAGCAGGGTATGAAACCACAAATCCGCGGTCTCGTGGACGATCTGGTCTATTTCACCGTTTTTTGCGGCGAGAAGGACTTCGGCCGCTTCCTCTCCAATTTTCTTCAGAACCGCGTCATGCCCTCGTGCGTACAGACCGGCCACGTACGAGGTCTGCGGGTCGCCGTGCTTGCGCGCCTCGAGTACCGCGGTGAGTTTCTCGAGCACTTGCTCGCTCATGGGCCGTAGATCTCCTTGGGGGCCTTTACCACCGGGTCTGCCTCGATCCAGCGGCCGTTGTCGAGTCGGCGAAAAAAACAGCTCTCGCGGCCTGTGTGGCAGGCAATCCCTCCCACTTGTTCGATGCGAATCAGCAAGACGTCGGCGTCGCAATCCAAGCGCATTTCGCGCACTTTCTGCACATGGCCGGAAGTTTCGCCCTTGCGCCAGAGACGTTTCCGCGAGCGAGACCAATAAACGGCTTCACCGCTCGACATGGTTTTCTCGAGGGCGTCCGGATTCATCCACGCAAACATGAGCACGCGATTGCTGTTGACGTCCTGCGTGATGACCGGCAACAGTCCATCGTCCGTCCATGCGATGTCCGCTAGCGTATCCGATACATGGGCTGAATCGGTCACAATCGTACCTCGATTCCGCGCTCGGCCATTCTGAGTTTGGCATCGCGGACAGTGAACTCTCCGAAATGAAAAATGCTTGCGGCCAGAACGGCGTCCGCCTTGCCCTCGATCACGCCGTCGGCCAAATGATCCAGGTTTCCCACCCCCCCGGAAGCGATGACCGGCACGGGGACGGCATCGCTGACGGCGCGGGTGAGCCGCAGATCGAACCCTTCTTTGGTGCCGTCCCGATCCATGCTCGTAAGCAGGATTTCCCCGGCGCCAAAGTCCGCCATTCGCGCCGCCCATTCGACGGCGTCTAGGTCCGTGGGCCGGCGTCCGCCGTGGGTAAACACCTCCCATCTGGGGTCATCGCCCGCCGCGACCTGCTTGGCGTCCACGGCAACCACGATGCATTGATTGCCAAAGCGATCCGCCGCTTCCTTGACGAAGTCCGGCTGCAGGACGGCGGCAGTATTGATGGAAACTTTGTCGGCGCCCGCATTGAGCATTCGACGAACGTCCCCGACAGCTCGGATGCCACCCCCCACCGTGAGCGGAATGAACACCTCACCGGCGACGACCTCGACCAAGTGCACCATTGTTTCGCGCTCGTCGGAGCTGGCGGTTATGTCGAGAAAGGTCACTTCATCGGCGCCTTGATCGTCGTAGCGGCGCGCAATTTCCACCGGATCGCCCGCGTCGCGTATGCCAACGAAATTGACGCCCTTGACGACGCGCCCCGCGTCAACGTCCAGGCAGGGTATGATCCGCTTGGCAAGACCCATGCTCAGTCAGTCCTCCACGCCATCGGCGATCCTCTGTGCGGCGGCCAGCTCCAGCGTCCCTTCATACAGCGCCCGACCAATGATTGCCCCCATGATCCCGTCTGCCTCGACGGCCTTCAAGGCACGTATATCGGCGTCTGTGCTAACCCCCCCGGAAGCGATCACCGGGACAGTGATCGCACGCGCCAAGCTTACCGTGGCGGCGACGTTGACCCCCAACATCATTCCGTCACGACCGATATCGGTATAGACAACGGCTTGGACACCCAAATTCCCGAACTGGTGTGCCATGTCCTCTACCCTGTGCCCGGTCACAGTCGACCAGCCGTCGACGGCCACGTAGCCGCCTTTTGCGTCCAGGCCGACGATCACGCTACCCGGAAATTCCTCGCACAAGCTCCCCACGAATTCCGGCTCGTGAACCGCCTTGGTCCCGACGATGACCCAGCTGACACCGGCCTCGAGGTATGCTTCGACCGTGTCCTGACTCCGAATTCCGCCGCCCACCTGAATCGGCAGACCCGGAAACGCATTCGCAACACGACGCACGGCCTCGGCGTTGACCGGCTCGCCCGCGAACGCTCCGTTCAGGTCGACCATGTGCAGACGCCGTGCACCGGCACGAACCCAGCGCTCCGCCGTGGCGACCACATCGCTGGAGAACACGGTGGAGTCGTCCATTCGACCCTGACGCAAGCGAACGCAGTGGCCGTCCTTGAGATCAATCGCTGGGATGAGAATCATTGGTGGTTTGGCATGGATTCGGGTCGTGGGGTGCGCCTGGGTCCCTGATTTCCCCAATCGTCCGGAGCGCTTACGGCGCCCAGGCAGCAAAGTTGGCCAACAGCCTCAATCCGTCCCGCGCGCTCTTCTCCGGGTGAAACTGCACCGCAAAAATGTTGTCCCGGCCGATGGCGGACGCGAACGATAGGCCGTACACGGTGGTCCCCAGCACGGTATCCGGATTGGACGGCGCTGGGTAGTAGCTGTGTACGAAGTAGAAACGGCCGCCGTCCTCGATGCCATGCCACAGGGGGTGTCGTTTAGCCTGTTGCACACGGCTCCAGCCCATGTGTGGAACTTTCAACACTTCGCCCGTCGCCGGCTCCACCAGGGGATCGGGGAAACGGATTACACGGCCAGGCAGAATGCCGAGGCAGACCACGCCCCGGTTCTCGTCACTGTGCTGCAGCAATGCCTGTGGGCCGAGACAAATGCCGAGAAACGGTTTGCTGCGCGCCGCCTCTCGCACCGCGTCGAGGAGACCCTGGCGCGCCAGCTCGGCCATGCACACGGCAATGGCGCCCTGGCCCGGAAATACCACTCGGTCGGCGGCCATGACCCGCTCGGGGTCCTGGGTGACCAGGATCCGCTGGTTGGACGCAACGTGTTCCAGCGCACGCCGGACGGAATGGAGATTGCCGAGACCGTAATCGATGACGGCGACGTTTGCCGCCACTACAAGGTGCCTTTGGTCGAGGGCACCTCCCCGATCATACGGGGATCCCGCTCGAGGGCCATTCGGAGCGCGCGCCCGAACGCCTTGAAGACGGTTTCCACCACGTGGTGGGTGTTCTGGCCGCGCACCGAATCGATGTGCAACGTCGCCTGCGCATGATTCGCAAACCCTTGAAAAAATTCCCGAAACAGATCGACATCGAAACCGGCCACAAGCGCCCTCGGAAATTCCACGAACATGTGCAGCCCAGGGCGCCCGGAGAAGTCTACCACCACCCGGGAAAGCGCCTCGTCCAAGGGCACGTACGCGTGGCCATATCGTTGAATGCCGCGCTTGTCGCCCACTGCCCGTGCCATTGCCTGACCCAACGTAATGCCCACGTCTTCGACCGTGTGGTGGGCGTCCACGTGCAGATCGCCGGTGGCGCGGAGCGCAATGTCCAGCCGCCCATGACGCGCGACCTGGTCGAGCATGTGCTCGAAAAAGGGCAGGCCGACGTCAATATCGGCACGGCCGCTGCCGTCGAGATTGACCTCGGCGGAAATCTGGGTCTCCAGCGTATCCCGCTGCACTTTGACGATTCGTTCGGTCATGCCGTTGATTCTACCGCGGTATCGGTGAGGGATTCGGGGGCAGGATTGTAGCTCAGCGGGGCACGCCACCGCACCTTTTGGCATCATCGAAGATTGCGCCCATCCCAGCCATTTGATGGAATGGCTGGGATGGGCGAGCGCCAGAAAACCGCTGGCGGCGAATTCGGAGGTCAAATGCATGGGCAACACCGGCAAGGTCATCGATTTCTCGTCGATCAAGATTGCCTGTCAGAACTGCAACTTCCGGCAACTGTGTCTCCCTTTTGGGATCAACGAAGACGACCTGGCCCGGCTCGATACCATTATCCGGCGCCGGCGTCCCGTCCCCCGCGGCACCCACGTGTACCGCGCGGGTGATTCCCTGACGGCGGTTTATGCCATTCGTTCTGGCTGGGTGAAGAGCTACGCCGTCAGCGAGGACGGCAACGAGCAAGTCACGGGTTTTCATCTTCCGGGGGAACTGGTCGGCCTGGACGCCATCGCGACCGACACCCACCCGTGTAGCGCGAAGGCTCTCGATACGACCAGCATATGCGAAATCCCGTTCCAGCGGCTCGAAGAGTTGGCTGCTGAGGTACCAGGTCTTCAGAAACAGCTTCTTCGGATCATGAGCAAGGAACTGAGCGCCGATGACGAGCTGTTGATGCTGCTCGGGAAACGCTCCGCAGAGGAACGTCTTGCGGCGCTCCTGCTCAGCATCTCGAGCCGGCTCAACGCCCGGGGCTACTCTGCCAGGGAGTTTCGCCTGCCCATGTCGAGAAACGACATCGGCAATTACTTGGGACTGGCCGTGGAGACCGTCAGCCGCCTGTTCTCCCGTTTTCAGCAGCAGGGGCTCCTCTCGGTTCAAAACAGGTCGGTGATCATCGAAGATATCGAGAGCCTGCGGCAAATCTCCAGTTCCTGCGGGGGGCACGACGCGCCCAGCGCGCGCGCGTGACGAATCAGGCACCCCGGACAACGATATTTCGGTGCAGCCGCGATCCGAGTTCTACCTGTTCGGCGAGACCTGCAGCCAGAACGTTACCGGCCCGTCGTTCACCAGCCCGACTTGCATGTGGGCCCCGAATCGACCGCTGGCCACATCAGGGTGCTCCCGGGCGGCCCGATCCAGCAGATAGCGGAACAGGCGAGCGCCCTCCTCGGGAAGCGCCGCCGGAGTGAAGCTGGGGCGGGCGCCCCGACGCGTATCGGCCGCGAGCGTGAACTGCGGCACGAGCAGCACGCCGCCGGCCGCCTCGCGCACCGAGTGGTTCATTTTTCCATCGGCATCTGCGAACACGCGATATGCGAGCAGCCGCTCGAGCAGGCGATTCGCCTGCGGCTCCGCATCGCCGCGCTCCATGCCAATCAGGACCACCAGACCGCGGCCGATCTCGCCAACACGCTGACCGGCAATTTCCACATATGCGCTCGAGACCCGCTGCAGCAAGCCGATCATGCGAAACGCCCCGCCATCTCGTTCGTCGCCCGGACCAGCTCCTCTCGAATTCCGGGCTCTGTCATGGCGTGACCGGCCGCGGGGATCATGCGCAGCTCGGCAGTCTTCCAGGCGCGTTGCAGCGCCCACGCCTGCTCCAGCGGGCAGACCATGTCGTAGCGGCCGTGAACGATGATACCGGGTATGCCGTTGAGACGTTCGGCATGGCGCAGGAGTTGATCCGGCTCGAGAAACCCGCCGTTCGCAAAGTAATGAGCCTCGATGCGGGACAGACTCAGGGCCGCACGTGCCTCGGTGAACCGCTCGACCAATCTCGGATCCGGTTGCAACGTTGCCGCCCGTGCCTCCCACCGAGCCCAGGCGCGGGCTGCCCGCAGCCGCTCCAATTCGTCTTGGCCATCCAGCCTACGTCGATAGGCTTCGACCATCGAGGCCCGCTCATCGAGTGGAATCGTCTCTTGGAATTCTTGCCAAGCATCGGGTAATAGCCGACTCGCGCCACCCGGTTCGTACAACCAGTTGATGTCTTGATGGCGACAGAGAAATACGCCGCGAAGCACCAGACCCAGCACCCGATCCGGATAGGTTTCGGCATAGGCCAACGCTAGAGTTGCCCCCCAAGACCCGCCGAAGAGGAGCCACCGCTCGATGCCGAGGTGGGCACGCACGCGCTCCATGTCAGCCAACAAATGCCACGTCGTATTCTCCGCCAGCTCCGCGTGGGGCTCGGAACGCCCACAGCCGCGCTGATCCATGAGAACGATTCGAAAGCGCTCGGGATCGAAGAAACGCCGGTGTAGCGGCTTGCATCCAGCGCCCGGTCCGCCGTGAAGAAAGATTGCCGGGATGCCACTCGACGACCCGCATTCTTCGACGTACAGCACATGGGGCACTTGGACGCGAATGCTGTGTGTGACGAGTGGTCGAATCTCCGGAAAGAGGTCAGCCATTGCGGTCTCCGGGACAGTGAATGGGCCCAGTGAGGTTTCGATCTTGGCCCGAACACCGGGCCAGTGCGCTCCTAAGCGGCCACCCTCGTTTAGAAAGCGAGTGCCCGAGCCTATATTAGCGGGTAACGATCGGTCACCGTTCCCGCTCTCCGGCCTCTCGCCGATTCTGACTGCCCATCTCGTACGGCCACGGGTCGAGTGCAGGTCCCTTATCGACCTGCCACGCGATCACACGAGCTGCGCTGGTCAGCCCGGGGCGAAAATTCCGGATGCCGATGCAATGTCCGGGTTCGGGCTCGAAGTATGCGCGATATGCGTCGGGTGCATGATGTGGCTTGCGATATTTCCTACGGTTGGAACAGAGATTCCTTACAGCACTGAGCGCGATTATCCCGGGCAGGCGGCCAATGCGTGTGCAATTCTTAACCGCAGAGGCAAGGATTCTTCAAGGAGTGAAGGCCTCGGGCGGCCCAACGGCCGTCACGGCCCGCAAGGGTCAGACCTCTGGACGTGGTCTAAGGTGATCCGGCACAGCGCGTCCCTCCCGACGTCACCCGGATCGCTGTATCAACCTAGTCTGGCTGCAGAGCGTTTACCGGCTGATCTCCCGATCAGCCGGTATTTTGTTGGTCGCGATCCTACGGCGAAGTCAGATTTCCCGCTACCCATTCTGCGAATGCCGCCAATTTCGAACCGCGGAGTGAGATGACACACTAATGGGCAATGGGAGGCCCTGATCGATTCCGACGCAGAGCGAATCGGGTCCCATGCA
>JBFGYN010000110.1:0-10240 GCA_041587415.1 Candidatus Competibacterales bacterium
CTGTGCCACGATCGGTTTGCCGTCGGACCAGGACGTGGCTACCTGGGCGTCGGTGAATCGTCGGGGTGCGCGCCCACCTGCAATCTGCGTGAACGAACTGATCAACCGAATTACATCAGATTTGCGGTTTACGCTGTCGTCCGAATTCCGCGCCCAATGCACCCAATCCGCTGTTCCTTGGGCCGTGAGGTTGACCCCCGCCGGTGGCGCGCCAACCTTTCCCTGGAGCAGGGGCGGTGGTGGTGCCGCTGGTGGCGGAGGTTGAGGTGGAGGGTTGTTTACGGCCCCACCGCCACCTTGATTCGATCCGCTGCCGTTTCCGTCTTTGGATCCACCGCCCCCACCGCCGCAACTGGCAAGCGCCACGAGTGAAACGAGCAAGATCACGATGGTCAGCGGTATTGGCAGCGCGCGCGCAGCGCTATTGCGCCCGCTGGCACACGTTGCGATCGTGCGGTGAGATGACCGAAGCAGGCTCGTCATCAGGGGAAGGTCCTACGGGAACGACGTGAGCGGCGGACGTGCGTCCAGCCACGGGGCCGGCGCCTTGTGGATGATATGCCGGGCACGCAGTGCTGCTGAACGGCCGCAAGCGACGAGCCAAAACAGGATTGCAGGACTAGACCGGTATCCAGTTTGCGCTGGGCCCCTGGCTGAGTTTCGGCGGCTACCAGATTCGAGCAAACCAAATGAGCGACGGCTCCTCACCAGCGTCCGCTGAAGTTGCCGCGCATCATAGCCGATTGAAATCCTTAGCGCACTACCCCCGGCATTCGGAGATTTCAGGTTGTCAGAGTCTGTTAAAAAATTGCTTGTCGACCGAATGTTGCTTCGAAGAACCGCTTTTCCGGACACCCTGCTGATGCGCCTTGCATGGGTTCGCCGCCCCGCCCATGGGGAGCAAACTCATGGTACGAGGCGTTGATTCGTGGTCAAACGGGTACGGCTTCCTTCGATGGCTCGGTCACGGGTGCGCGATCCACCGTCGGCAAACGTACTTCCTCGGCAAGCATGGCGGCGGCGTCGTGCAGCGTCAGGGAGTCTTGTTGCTTGCTGCCGATTCGGCGCATGGACACGCCCCGCTGCTCCTCTTCGCGGCTACCCACGACGAGTATTACCGGCACTTTGGCGTGGCTGTGCTCACGAACTTTGTACGAGATCTTCTCGTTGCGCAGATCCGTCTCGACGGATACACCTCTGGCCTGCAGCACATTCGCCACCTCGCGGGCATAGCGGTCCGCGTCCGACGTAATGGTTGCGACCACGGCTTGAACGGGTGATAGCCACAGGGGAAGCCGGCCAGCGTAGTGCTCGAGCAGAATGCCCGTAAATCGCTCCAGCGACCCGAACAGGGCACGGTGAATCATCACGGGTGGTCTCCGTTCCCCGCGCTCGTCCACGTAGAAAGCCCCCAGCCGTTGCGGAAGATTCAAGTCCACCTGAACCGTCCCGCACTGCCAGTCGCGGCCAATGGCGTCTCGCAGCACGAATTCCAGTTTCGGTCCGTAAAAAGCCCCTTCACCCGGATTAGAGGTGTACGGCAACCCGGTTGCCTCCACCGCCACTTTGAGCGCTGCTTCTGACTTGTCCCAAATCTCATCGGAACCAACCCTTTTGTCGGGGCGGTCCGCGAATTTGATGGCGATATCGTGAAATCCGAAGTCACGGTAGATGGACAACACCAGATCCGTGACTTCGACGCATTCCTCGGTGATCTGGGCTTCGCTGCAGAAAATGTGGGCGTCGTCCTGCGTGAAGGCGCGAACGCGCATGAGACCGTGCAAGGCGCCCGACGGCTCGAATCGGTGCACTTTGCCGAATTCCGACATCCGCAGTGGAAGATCGCGATAACTCTTGATGCCCTGCTTGTAGACCTGAACGCCACCGGGGCAGTTCATGGGCTTGAGGGCGAATACCCTGTCGTCTGGCGTTTGAGTCGTGAACATGTTGTCGCCAAACTTGTCCCAATGCCCCGAAGCCTCCCAAAGCGAACGGTCCAGAATCTCGGGTGTCGCGATTTCCAAGTATCCAGCGCGCTGTTGACGTTTGCGCATGTAGTCGATCAAGGTTTGGAACAGCGTCCATCCCTTCGGGTGCCAGAACACGCAACCGGGCCCTTCGTCCTGAAAATGGAACAGGTCCATCTCTTTCGCGAGACGCCGATGGTCGCGTTTTTCGGCCTCCTCCAACTGGTGGAGATACGCCTTGAGTTGCCGCTCGTCGGACCAGGCAGTCCCGTATATACGCTGCAGCATTTCGTTGTCGGAATTGCCGCGCCAGTAGGCGCCGGAAATGCGCAAGAGCTTGAATGCCTTGCCGAGGCGGCCCGTAGACGGCAGATGCGGCCCGCGGCACAGGTCCACGAAATCGCCCTGCCGATAGACTGTGACAATTTCGTCCGGCGGCAGATCTTCGATGATTTCTGCCTTGTACGTCTCACCGAGACCGCGAAAGAATTCTATGGCGCGCTCGCGATCCCAGACCTCCCTCTGGACGGTTTCGTCGCGATCCACAATGTCCCGCATGCGAGATTCCAAGCGCTCCAAATCTTCCGGATGGAAGGGGTCGTCTCGGCTGATGTCGTAGTAGAAGCCGTTTTCGATGGCCGGCCCGATGGTAATCTGCGCTTCGGGATAGAGTTCCTTCACGGCCTCGGCCATGACGTGCGCTGCGTCGTGGCGCAAGATTTCCAGACCCTCCGGCTCGGTTCGGGTAATGATCTCAACCTTGCAGTCGACCGAGAGTTGGGTGGTCAAGTCCCGGAGCCGACCGTCGACTTTGATGGCCACTGCGTCCCTCGCGAGTTTCTTACCAATATCCGCAGCCAACTCCAAGCCGCTTAGAGGGCTTTCATAAGAACGGATCGAGCCGTCTGGTAAGCAAATATCTGGCATCGTGATTTTCCTGGTTTGTCCCACGCCCACCTGACCGACATCTGCTACTCAGGGGGAATCCGAAATTCCGGGTCGAAATTCAATCGGTAGGTTTGGCCGCCGTCAGAGTTCCAACGATTGCGCCTTGCGTCCGCGATTTGAAGGCATCATTTTGATCTATGGACACATTTTCATGGTGAACTACTGCGTTGGCATTGTAACCTGTCTCGTCGCGTCGCGCACCGTCGAAACACTGTCCACTATCAAGTTCCTTGTGCCGCCTTTCGGTCTACGGCGCTTCCATTCATAGCTTCCGTCAAGCCATGCCCGCATCACTTGAGAGACCGCAATGAACTCACGTAACGGTCGCGTCCACGGGAGCGCGGTCGTCACGGCGGAGCACCTGCGCCTTAACTCGACAGGCGGGAGCAGTACTGAGCTAGCACGTGCAGGGCCGCACCGATTGCACTATTCGTTTGCGGTCGCTGCCGCCGCGGGATTCCAGTCGTTCGCCCGGTGCAGTACGCTTAGCAAATCGAACGAGGCTGCTTCGCGTGGACGGTCACGGCGGAGTTCGTGCGCCCGCTCTGACTTGGCACTCACGCAGTCATGACGGGGCGCAACATGTGGGTGTCAGCGGGAAATCCCAGCGAAACCATACTCGCTGTCTTTTCGGAGGTGCGGCTTCCCGGGGCGCAGGGTTCGATTCTGTGGCAGCGGCCGCAAGCGTGATGGCGCCGCCTCGTTGAACGAGTGCGGTGATGATGGTTCCAGCGACTCGAGCGGGAGACGATATTGAGGCGCGGATTTTTGGTCACGGAACGTATTGAGCGACCGGTTCACGAGGTCTGGGCGTATTTGACCGATTTGTCGAATGCGTCCAAGTGGATGACTGGCGTGACGGAATCCCGAGTCATTTCCGGTGGACAAATTGGGAAAGGCACGCGTCTCGTGTTTCGGTCCCGAGGTGCGCGGCGCGAGGTGGAGGTGACGGAATGGCAACCGGTCTCGATCATGAGTTTGACGTCTACGCAGGGTGGTGTCACGACAACCTACGAGTACAGTGTTCGACCGGACGGTGAAGGAACGGTTGTCAAACTGGAAGCGGTTTTCCAGGCGAGCGGAGCATGGCGGATTGTGCACCCATTGATCGTTTTCATTATGAAACGCTCCGACAACAGCCATTTGACTCGGCTCAAGCGTGTAATGGCGGAAGAAAGACCGTGAGCGACGAGCAGATGGACCAGTGCGTCGCAAGCATGCGAGGCCAGCAGCGTCTGCGTTACACGGTAATTCGCGACCGCCTGTTCGAGCTTTTTCCAGCCATGCGATCAAGTTTGCAAAACCGGATGCCGGCGTTCGAGTCGCTCTGTTTGTCAACCTGCCCCAGGACACCTGCTGTCTGGGAGCCCATACAAATCAGGGCCATGGATACAGGACTCGGAGCAATGCCAAAACCCGTTGAACTTAATCTTCCCAGAGGGAAGTCACACCCGATCCGCAGGTCGAGAACCGAGCCCGTCGCAGCTGCTCGGCCGAGTACTCGCTGCGCATGATTGCCAGGGCGGATGAGTGCGGGGACGGGGATGAGCGGTCGAACCGCGCGATGTTCGGTCTTCTCGAAAGCGGGCATCCTCCTCGTGACCAGAGGTGCCCTATGTGCACCGCGATGTCTGCGATGGATTCTCGCACGGATCCCTGTACGATCTTGTTTATCGATGACGTGGCCCGAAAGCCGCCAATATTGACAGGCGTTTGGTACGTCTGCACTATTGCGACGCACAAATTTTTGCCGCTACGTTTCGATACGAACTCCGTTCGTCGTCATCGGTGGGCCGGGTTCCAGCAGCAAATTGTCATGGGGCGGCCTAACCAACTATGGTAGCCGGACGTGACGTGCGGGTGGATCAGCGGGTTTCAGCGCGGCGGTAGTGAGATAGTGAGTCATCTTGATCTCGGGCCCAGTCCGGTTGTTGCGCATGCCTTTCTGTCCAAACAGCTGCTCGGAATTGCCATAGGCGCACGCACATACGGCGTCCCGGTGAGCCATGCAGACCAATCACCACCGAATCGACCAGACTCGGAAGGACTGACTCGGCCCGTGGAAGCGTCGGCTGGGCGTCCGGCAACGGTTAGTCGGAACACTGGTTGCTTTATGGTGGCGCGTCCTGCCGGGCGCTGTTAACTTCTTTCGCTGTGGACTCGGACGTCAAATTTGATGGCAAACACAATGGCCGACTCACGAATTATCAAGAAGTACCCGAATCGCCGCCTGTACGACACGACGATCAGCAGCTATATCACGCTCGAAGACGTCAAGAAGCTGGTCTTGGAGGGTGTCGTCTTCAACGTAATCGATGCGCGGTCCGGTGAAGAGATTACGCGAACCATCTTGCTTCAGATCATCAGTGAGGAAGAGGAGCAAGGCGAGCCCATTTTCTCCACTGAACTGCTTGCGAATATCATTCGCTTCTACGGCGACACGCTGCAAGGAACGATGGGGCGATATCTCGAGCAGAGCCTTCGCGTATTTGTCGATCAGCAGCAGCAAATTCGCGATCAGATCCGTAAATTCAGTCCCCTTAGCCCGCTATCCATGATTTCCGATTTCGCGGAACAGAACCTGAGCATGTGGAAAAGCGTGCAAGAGCAGTTCTACAAACAGGCTGCGGACGCTCGGACAAATCCCCAGGAAAGTGATAAGTCTACGGAGAAGCCGGCGCCTAAGAAAAAGAAATAATCCGAGCTTGGGCTTGCCCTGCCCTGAGCCCAACATCGTGCTGGGCGTGTCGCGTGCAGTTCCGGCACCTCGCGCCGCAGCGGGGTGATGAGCACGATGCGCCAGGCGATGACCAGAGCAGCTCGCGGTCCTGACGACCCCGCCCGCACGTCTCACCAATCCGATTCCAGTTCGCGGCGCGGTAGCTCTTGCCCGAATGCCGAGCCCGCTCAATGAAGCTGTCGACCAACCGCGGACGGCACTCGAGTTGTTGCGCGAAATCCTCCGGCAATCTCCTCGGCGCCCGACCCAGCACGTGCGAGGCGAGGTCGTGACGGTGCGCGCTGGGGCGGATCAAAAACCGACTCAGACCCACGATCCGATGCAGATGGACGCGACGCGACGTCCCGACCGATCCGGCCATCGCGATCGCGCAACATCAACGCCGCAGCGCCAAACCCCAACCCCCCGAGCCAAACATCTGCGAGCTAGCCGAAGGCCGCCCTGGTGAAATATTCGGGCTAATCTGGTGCTGAACTGCCACGCCCAGCGGGTTAGCCCAGCCGGGCCCATTCGTTCAGCGCGATTCGTTGGCATACGGCTGGGCTAGCGCGCCCGCAACCAATCGCCGATGGCGCGCGGGATTTGCTCTTGCGCCCGTGCGCTGACGTAGATCCCAATGTGGCCGCTGTCGAATTCCAGTTCCTGATAGTCGACACTCCCGATCGCCGCGCGAAGCGCCCGTGAGGCCGTCGGCGGCACCAGGTGATCGCGTGACGCGTAGACATTCAATACCGGCTGCCGAATGGCTCTCAAGTCGATGCGCTGACCGTCGATCAGCATCGTTCCCTCGATCAGTCCGTTCTCCTGGAATGTGCCCTTGACGAATTGCCGGAAAGCCTCGCCCGCCTGATCGGGTGAGTCGAATATCCAGCGTTCCATGCGGAGAAAATTGGCGAGCGCAGCGTCATCCTGGAGATTGTCGGCCAGGTGAACATATTTTTGACTGCCGAGGCGGAAGGGCGAAAGGGAAAGGAACGTGGCATTGAGGAGCGAACCCGGTACGTTTCCGAATGTGTCGACCAACAGGTCCACGTCGAGCTTCCGCGCGATGCGGGTCAGAGTATTGTCGGGCGTGTGGAAATCGACTGGTGTGACCATGGTTACGAGGTTTCGGATCCGCTCCGGGTGCATCGCCGCGAAACACAACGCGAATACGCCGCCTTGACAGATTCCCAGCACATTCAGCTTCTCGGCGCCATGAGCGTCGCGAATCCAGTCCACGCAGTGCAACAGATAGGATTGGAGGTAATCTTCCAGAGTGAGAAATCGATCTGCACGCTGCGGGTAGCCCCAGTCGAGCAGATAGACATCGAGATCGGCGCGAAGAAGACCGCGAATCAATGAGCGATCCTCCTCCAAGTCCATCATATAGGGCCGATTCACGAGCGCGTAGACGATGAGGATTGGTATGCGCGAGTTGGACGAAGATTCGCCGCGATAGCGATAAAGGCGAATCGAATCGTCGCGGTACACCTCGTCGCGAGCCGTGGCGCCCACCTCAGGGGCTCCGCGAAGCGCGAGACGCTCGAGGCCGTCGCCGAAACGGCGTCCAAACTCCAGGAGTTCCTCTAGGGCGTGATCTGGTGTGATGCTCATACTCAGTTCCGGGAATCGGAATTTCCGGCGTCTCGGTGCGCCGATAGCGTACGAGCCTCGTCCAACAGTGATTCGAGCGCCGCGATTCGATGCTCCAAGTTCTCCCGTTGGTGGTCGGCCGCCCGAAACCGGGACTCGAGCTCGCAGCTGCGTCGCCGCTCGTCGTGCAGCCGCTTCTGGACCACAAGCAGGTCCTCTTTGGACGGCGCGTCGATCCACGACAGCAGGCGCTGACCCAGGTTTCCGGTTTCGGCTTTGAGCCGGGCCAAAGCATTGATTGTTTCCGCGTATGCCTCCGGAAACACTTCGCCGGCAAGCAGTTCGCCGTACGCGTCCTCGTTGCATTCGATCCACAAGTCGTACATCAAACGCAGTGATCGCTGCGGTGGGTATTCTGTGGGATCTTCTGCAAGGGCTGCTTCCATCCGGGCGGTGGCATCGCTGGCCGCCTCAGAGAGGAGATTGGCGTAGCGCTCATGGGCCGCCTGGAAGTCGGCCCAGCGAGCGCAGATTACGCGTATGTCCCGTTCCCAAGAAGCGCCGGCGACCCGTGACGGGTCGCCCAGCGCTGACATTAGCTCCGATAGGAGTGTCTTTCCGGTGGAGGTCGGCATCCCTTGGGCAACGGACTCGTGCACCTTACCGAGCGCCGTTTGCAGCTCGCCCGGGATCGAGGTGAGCAGGGCCGAAAGCAGGTTGGTTCCGCCCCGAGTGCCATGGGTGGCGAGACCAGATTGTAGCAGGGCCGCATGAAGTCTCTCAGTGAGCCTGGGCGCGTCCCCATCCGCGCCCTGCGCGCCTGCACGAGAGACGATCAACGCTTGCCCCATGAGCATGAATTCAGTCGCCGCCTGAATCGCCCGCTCGAGGGCGCTATTTGATCCCACGCTTGGAAGCTCGGCAGTCTTCTGGCGCCAGGACTCGAGGATCCGAACCAACGGCGAATCCGACATTGCCACATCCCCGCCGGCCGCGGCGCTATTGGCTTTCAGCCACGCCTGCCAGATCTCGAGCTGAGCACTTAGTGAGTCCGAAGCGGGATCGGAATCCTGGGGCTTGGTCATGTCGCAAAGGTCGCAATCGACGGCAGGCGAAAAAACGAGAATGTACTTGGATGTCTTGCCGGTGTCCCCTTGCGCCTGACGGTTACCGCCTAACTCCGGGCCCGTTGATGATCAGCCCGTTGCTCATGTAGGTATGAAAGTACTCCAGCGCCCGGTATTCGGCGCCCTGAAGGGGGAAGTTTGTTGCGCGCACTTGGGCGTTGCAGCCGGAATAGCGACGATGCAGCGTTCCAAGGCCTCCCCATTTGGACCGATAGACGGGGAAATGAGTGGTCTGGCCGAGCGCAGGTCCGAGAGTTTCCGCCCGAAGACGCCTCCCGGGGTTGAGGACGTGGCAATCTGCGCAGGCCAGATTGAGCTGCCCCCGTTTCGCATAGAAATGTCTCTTGCCGCGTTCGTACCAAGCCAGCGCATCGGGGTGGTCAGGAATCTTGACGTCGATCACGTTACCCCTCGACGTGTACGACATGTAGGCCGCGATGTCCGCCAAGTCGTCCTTGCCGTAGCCCAGCGCTTTCTCGTCGTTCTTCTCACGACATTCGTTGATCGCCAGTTCCAGGGTGACAACCTCGCCGCGTTCAGTATCGAATTGCGGATAGTTCTGGCTTATGCCAATCCCGCCGTTGGGAAAGCAATCCGCGTACGATGTACCGTTCGCGAACGGGGTCTCAAAGAGCTTTTTGCCATGGTCGACATTGATCTCGTACGGCGGAAATTCCTCGTAGGCTTCCCATTGGGAACGTGCGTCCTGGTCCAGGGCATAAACGCCGTTCACGTAGTCTTCCATCGGAACGCTGGGAAACCGGTTTGCGAAGTAGGCTCTGAAAGCTTTCCGGTCCTCCTCGGGTCCGGCGAGGGCCGTCGTTGCAAGACCGAACACGGCGGTCGCGATCAAGGCTACGATTCGCTTCATATGTCCTCCGCACCAGCAGATAAGCCTATTCAAGCCAGCGGCCGGCACACGGTGAATTGCCGCGCCAACGGCATGCCGTCACGCGATCTCGGCCTCGAGCGAATCGGACTGACCGTTGTTGTCGCTCCAGCTCAGTTTGATGGTGTCGCCCGTGGAGCCACCCTTGAACCGAAAGGACAAGTAAGGATTCTTCGAGACCGCGGGGCCCCAGTGTGCAGTCATCACCTTGGTTCCCTTGTGTTCGCAGACCACCTCTTGAATGTATTGGGCCGGTATGGTCTCGCCGGTCTTGCTGTCTTTTCGCTGACCGGTCTCCATTGGGTGCTTGATGAGCGCTTTCACTTCGACTGAGTCGTTCTTGGCCTTGACGCGAATCTTGATTGTAGACATTTCCCGTTCCTCCAGGGCTTGCGGCACTGGGACCTGCCATTCGCTCGAAAAGTCGAAATGGCTTGGTCCTGCTTCTTTTAGCTCAGCCGCCGCAGCCGCCGATTGTGACCTTGACTTCCTTGGTTGCCTTCATCGTTTTTCCGTCCGCCCGGACGAGCGCGATGATGTTGGCCGTCTGGCCCATCTTGATGCGCGTCGAGACGTAGGGTTCTGCGCCGGGGCCCAGCTCAAAACTGGCAGCCAGCGGTGCAGGATTGTTCTCGGCGATGATGGAGATGCTCTCCACATTTTGCATGTTTGTTTCGATCGTAATGGGCACGACTGCACCGTTTTCCGCGATGTCCGGTGCCTTGATCTTGATGTCGCCGCTCTCGGGTGTGTCTGCCGAGCCGCCCAATGCGGCCAGCGTGTCCCCGACGTTGTCGGCGTCGAATGCCGCCTTGGGCCAAGCGGCCAGAACGTGCCGCGGAATGAGCAACCCCGCGCTCATGGCCATGCCGACCAGGCCGGCCGTCGCACTACCTTTGAGAATCAGACGTCGCTTGTGATTCACGATTAGATAACCTCGAGAGAAAGTTTTGCTCACGTTTCGCATCTCAACCGACAATCGCTGCGCGCTCGA
>JBFGYN010000111.1:0-10189 GCA_041587415.1 Candidatus Competibacterales bacterium
CTCCCCGGTGGCCAGCAGCCAGGCGCTGACCGAGACCCAAACGACGGGAGCGCCGAAGGGAACCAGGGCAAGAATCACGGTAATCACCCCGAGCAGCGCCGGGGCCCGCACACCGGCCACCCAATAACCAAGGCCCGCAAGCACCCCCTGCAGCAGCGCGGTCAGCACCAGACCGTAGAGCACGGCTCGCATCGTGTCTCCGATTGCGTGGAGGTAACCCCCGGCGCGCGCGCCAAGCAGCCCAAGCAGCAGTCCTCGCGCCTGGCCGAGCAGGGCTTCCCCATCGCGGTATAGAAAGAAAGCCGTAAGCACGGCGAAACTGAACTTGAACCCGGTACGCCCGATGTCGCCGAGCACGGATAATGTTTCGTCGGCCCAGGGTTTGACCCATTGCAGAAGCTGGGCCCGGAGCGCCGCTGGGTCCTCGATCATGAGTGCCTGAAGCCGCTCAATCTCCGGGCCGACCCAGGGAATTCCGACGATGTACTGTGGCAAGCCGTCCTTCCCGTGACTCAGCATGTCGATCACAGCGAGATAGGCGAGCGGAATTTCTACGCGAAGCATCGCGATCACCCAAAGCAGCGGCAGCGCCACGACGCCTGCCAACAACACTGTCATCAAAAACGCGCTCGTGTTGAGGTAGGTGCCGAGCAGTGTTCGGAGTCGCCGATAAACGGGCCAGCTGACGTAGGCCAGGATGACGGCCCAAGCCACCGGGGCGAGAAACAGGTGCAGCACTCGGAAACTCAGGAACAACAGCCCTGCCAAGAATAACCCCAGTGCAATTCGAGCACTTACGATGGTCCTGAAGTCCGAGCCGCTCATTGATATTCCAAAGATTCTTCGAAGGGTCCGGAGACACGGCAATCACCCGGGACTCGGAGCATCCGGCCTCGCACAGCTCAATGTACCTGACGGGCGGCCGAGAGCGCGGGCAAGGTTCATATCCATCGCGTTGGACTTTGCGTGTCAGGCGTACGCCGATACGCGCATCGGGCAAGTCATTCTCAACAATAAGTGAATTTGTGGCGTGGCGTCTATTCGCAATCTACCCCCTTTAGATAGGGTTAGGCGGTCCAAGCTTCATACGCCGGAGACAAGGCACTCACGTGGCAGAACTGCCATCACGCAAGCTTGCGGTGATTCTCCACGCCGACGTCGCCGGCTCAACGCTCGAAGACCACGAATGTCCTCACTTCGAGGCTCTCGCGTGGCGGCGCATTCGGGATCTCGGTGGGCAGCTGGAACGCGCAGTGTGGTGTAAATCGCGCCCGCCCATCGTCAAGGCTGTCCCAGCCTTTGATCAAAAGCACTTCGTCGCGATCCATCTCCGGCGCCCAATACCAACGCTGCCCTACTCCCCAAGCCAGGTGATAGATCTCCCCAACCCGATCCGGAAAAACCTGGTCGGTTGCAATCAGTTGGTCCGGGCGCACGGTCCCCGCATCGGCGAGCGCGAGCGGGCTTCGCAGAACGGGACCCTTGATGGGTCGCCAAACATTCACCTGCATCACACGTCCACCCGACTGGGTGATCCGGGCGAATTCCTCCGCCCCAAGCACGTCGGCGGCCCGCTTGGGACCGGACGCGACGGTGTAGTCCACGTGCACACTGTTGGCCGGACCTCTCGCTCCATCGCGATTCTTCGCGCCGGCAGGCGCATCAGAACGGCGAGTGTGATCGAATACGGCCACGCGGTCCGCGCCGGTAGCCGCCACGAGCAAATTCTGGATCTCGCAGTCGTAGATGTTCTGCAATGCTCGGTCGTCGTAGAAGTCCGCGACCAGGCTGGCGTGCCGGCGTAATGCGAAGCCCTCACGATCGAGGGAGAACTCACCCTCGTGCGGGCGCATGCTGCGAATACGGACCGGCCGCTGCTCCATGTCGAAATGCATCTTCGGCGCGCCACCGGTGATCGCCGCACTCTCGAGAATGGGCTTCGTTGCTTGTGGAACGATGAACGAAAGCGGCGCAACCACGTCGTTTACCCGCGCGGCGGCTGGCTGGGAGGTCGTCTCCTCCGTTACGGCAATTGTCCTTGGCAAAGCGCTCATGGGTTCAGTACTCCGTCCGCACACCCTGTCGGTGCCGATGGTTGATGTGAAATTCGAAGTGGCCTTGAGTCACACCCAGGTCGTGCAGATCTCGCGCACTCAGCCGTTTCAGATTGTGGCGATCCACTTGTCGACGCCGCTGGGCGATCACGAGCTCAGCCAGGTGAGCGGCGGCCGACTTTCCGATTCGGCTCAATGATCGAACTATTCGGGTGTTCACTCGGAACTCCGTCCAACTTCTCTCCTGCCGCATTCTCCGGGGACTCAAACCCTCTTGACAACCGATGGATTCTCATGACATTTATGAATTTTCCTCAGTAAACTGATCCCGATGTCGCGACGACTCCCACCTCTCTCCAGTCTGCGAAGCTTCGAGTCCGCCGCGCGCTTGCTGAGCTTCTCGGCCGCCGCACGCGAGTTGTCCGTCACGCCGACGGCGGTCAGCCATCAAATCCGGGCGCTCGAGCAGTGGTTGGGTGTGAAACTTTTCGAACGCACGACGCGCTCGGTCCGGCTCACCGATGCGGGGCGTCGATACGCGCCTTCGGTGAGAGCCGCCTTCGAGGGGCTCGAGCAGGCGACTTCCCAGATTGCGGCGCACGGCCCGGAAAGAGTCGTCACGGTCACTGTCACCACGTCATTCGCGACCAAGTGGCTGATACCGCGACTTGCGCGTTTCAGGGAACGCCAGCCGGAAGTGGACGTTCGAATCAGCACCCAAACCGCCTCGGTAGATCTGGTGCGAGAAGGATTCGACATGGGCATTCGTTACGGCAGCGGCCGCTGGCCCGGACTGATTTCCGAGCGCTTGCTGTCGGAGAACGTTTTCCCGGTGTGTGCGCCGAGCCTTCTCGAGTGCGGGCCGCCGCTCGCCAAGCCGGGGGATCTCGCGGAGCACACGCTGCTCCATGTCAGTTCCATGCCAGACGACTGGCGAATTTGGCTCACGGCAGCAGGTGCGACGGATGTCGACCCGACCCACGGAATCACTTTCGATCTTTGGCTTGCCGCATTGGGTGCAGCAGTGGACGGGGTCGGCGTGGCACTGGGTCACACACCGCTGGTCGAGCGCGACTTGGCCGCCGGCCGTCTGGTGGCGCCCTTCCGCTGCGCGCTCCCGAACCAATTCGCCTACTACATCGTGTATCCGGAGGGGGCCCTGCAGTCCAGTGCATTCGATGCATTCAAACAGTGGTTGCTGTCGCAACGGGAGAACCGGGCAACGCAAGTGCGGTTACCGGAGAATTGAAGATCCAGCGGGATCAGACCTGGCTCCTGGACATGCCGGGTCCGGCGGACGCTGATATTGGCGAGGGCAATCAAACACGATAGTGTTTGACGCATTCAGTCCCACCGGACCAGCACATGCTCGCACAAACCCGCCAGCGGACGAGCGAGTTTCAAACTCGCCTCGAGCACGCTGGAATCGGTACGGCCTTGATCACCGATGAAAGCTCCATTGCCTATCTCGCCGGATTTTGGGGCTACCTGTCGGTGGAATTTGGCCGCCCGACTTTCCTGATCGTCAGGCCGGACGAAGCACCGGCAGTGATCACACCATTAATGGAAAGCGAGATGGTCTCAGCCATGACCTGGGTCGAGAACGTTCTAAGCTGGGAGGACACCGGCCCGACCAGGTGGGAGAACATGCTGGCGCGGGCGCTGAAGAGCAAGACCGGCCGAATCGGCGTGGAGGCGGGAAGTTTACCGGCAATCGTACGCAACTGGATTGACGATAAACTCCCCGGCACGGAGATCGCGGATATTTCCCCTCTGCTTGGCGACATGCGGATGATCAAGTCGCCGGAGGAGATCGCGGTTATGCGCCAGGCAGGCGAGATCGCCGGTGCCATGGCGAAAGCTGCCGAAGATTCCATTGCCGAAGGCGTGCCGGAGTACGAGGTCGCTCTTGCAATCATCCAGGCGGGGACTCGCAAAGCGGCCGGATTTCTCACCGACGCTGGCTGGGAGGCCTTCATCTCGCCCATGATCCACAATTTGCAGATCATGCAATCCGGTCGCGGCACGTCGATGGTGCATCGCCGCGCAAGCGTGAAACGTCTGCGAAAGAGCGAACCGGTCTATTGCTGTTTCTGCAACATGGCCGAGTTCAAACACTACAAGTTGGGCTTCGATCGTATGTTCTTTGTAGGGGACATCACGGAGGAGGCTGCCCGGGTCCAGCAGACCGCGATGGATGCGCAACAGGCTGCCATCGCCGCCATACGGCCGGGTGTCACCGCCGAATCCGTCGCGAAGGCGGCCGACGAAGTCTACCGCGCCAACGGCTACGAGACCGGTTATCGCACCGGTCGCTCAATCGGCATGGCCTATTTGGAGGCACCGGAGTTCAAAGCGGGCGACAAGACCGTTCTGAGGCCCGGCATGACATTCGCCGTCGACGGCGGCATCACCGTGGGCGGCCGGCTCGGCGGGCGGATCGGCGATTCCGTCGTGGTCACCCGGACAGGCTGCGACTACCTGACGCGTTACCCGCGTGACATCCGAATTGCGGACCGGTAGGCGAAAATGCGGGCCGGCATATTCCAGTCTTCGTGCGAGCGCCCCACGCCAATCGACCGACTCGCGGGGTTGGCCGCTGCTGTGCAGAGCGAGCACTTTGATCTCCTCGTATGCCCGGAGTTGTTCATGTCCGGCTACGATGTCGGTGACAAACTCTTCACGCGCGCCGAATCATCGGACGGGCCCTTCGCACACCTTGTGGCGGAGCTTTCGCTGGCGAGCGGTACGACCATCGTCTATGGCTACCCTGAGCGGGCCGGCGCCAAGCTCTACAACGCAGCGGCCTGCATCAGCCCCGCGGGTCGGCTGCTCGCAAACCACCGCAAGCTCGTGTTACCCCCGGGGTTCGAGTCGCGCTATTTCGAGCCTGGTAGCGAGCTCACGGTTTTCGAAATAGGCGGCGTGCGCTGCGCCATTCTCATCTGCTATGACGCAGAACACCCGGAATCGGTACGCGCAGCCGCGGAGGCGGGGGTGCAGGTCGTCATCATTCCGACCGCACTCGTGGATGCGTTCCCCAACGTTTCGTTGCAAATGATGCCCACGCGGGCATTTGAGAACGGCGTCTGGGTGCTCTATGCCAACCACGCCGGGCATGAGGCAGGCGCACACTATCTCGGGGCTAGCTGCATCGTTGCGCCGAATGGGAACGACGTCGCCCGTGCTAGCGCCGTGGAACAAGTCATCTCGGCAAGACTTGACATGGCGTGCGTCACCGCCGCGCAGGCACGCCTGCCCTATCTGAGAGACGTCAACCGGCTGCGGACGATCCTCGAGGCGCGCGATCGCTAAGGAAGCATCGAGAGGCCGGTTAGAGCTTCAGCGGCGCAACACCCAATCCGTACGTTGCATCGGCATCCGGGAATTTCCCGGAGGGCTGGCCAGTCCAGCTTGGGTGATTCTGCGGCGAGCCGATGCAAGACATCGACTCGCCGTGCAATCGCGCGAGATGGGTGGCCAGAACCCGCGAAAAACCGGATAGCGCCCCTAGCCCAGATATTTCACCAGCATCCGGGGTCCCTGATGAAGTATCCGGGCTAGTGACAGAGTGTCAATGGCTAATATACGCACCAATCACTGTTTTCCTTGACATAATTGCCCAAATTGGAGCGTCCTGGTGCAATCTCCGGGCTGACTTGGCATAGGGGCGATCAATTGCGCTACTCTAGGGAAGCTCTGACAAATTCAGAGTTTCCTTGCGACACACGGATGTATCGCCCAAATTGACATGGCAACATGTTGATTCCGCGAGGAAAACGGAAACCGCTTTTTCGCTTTCCGACCCCTGGCAATTCCTGGATGGCATTGTTCAGGGTTTCCCTGGAGAAGCCGTGATCTATTCGCACGGTCACGGGGCGAGGCGCGAGGAGCAACGCCGTTCCCCTTTGGCGCGAAAAGGGGGTTAGGGGTTTATCCATCCCTGGAACAAGAGTTCAGCCCGGCATTCTTGTGGATCGAAACGCAGTCCGTGCGAATCGATCAGGGTTGCCCTAGCGTATCGACTGGAAATCCGGGTACGGATGCGTCGTCCGGGCGCGGAGAAAATCATGAATTCCAGAATTAGTGAGCTGCTCGAGGAAATACGAGAGCGAGAGGAAGAACTGGAAGACGCAATAAAGACCCACGAGGTCGACTTTCTCTATCGCCTCGAGGGCACCAAGGTCAGATTTGAAAAAACCGTCATTCAAGCCCATCGTCAGTGGAAAACAGGGATTATCCGTTGGTTGCGAGATAGCAAACCCCGAAATCTCATTTCGGCGCCAGTCATTTATGCGATGATTTTCCCGATGTTGGTCCTAGATCTGACGATCTCGGCATACCAGTGGATCTGCTTCCCTCTCTACCGAATTCCAAGAGTGACAAGGCGAGCTTTTATCGTCGTGGATCGGCAGCACCTGTCGTATCTGAATTCCATCGAAAAACTCAACTGTACTTATTGCGGATACGTTAACGGCTTGGTCGCATATTCCAGGGAAATTGTCGCGAGAACCGAACAATATTGGTGTCCCATAAAACATGCCAGAAAAGTTCTCGACCCTCACAGACGTTACGCTCGCTTCGCGGATTTTGGTGACTCCGAGGCGTATCACCGACACAGGAAGGAAATGCGAGAATTAGTAACGGAGGCCCCTGTAGTCTAGAGCGTCCTGGTGCAACGTTCTGGTTAGCCCGGATACTTCACCTACGGCTAACCGCCAAAATATCGTGCTGCATGCCCAGCACATGGCGGTCAGAGTGAGCAGCAGATTGGCTCGTAGGCTCGGCTCCGCCTGGCTTTGGCTCGCATCCATGGGCGGCGCACTCCTGCCTGCGGCGCGCCTCGCGCGCACGGGCAGTGTCATCGGAGTCTGAATGTTCAGCCACATGAGAAGCTCGTCAAAGGCACACCGCGTCAAGTTCTCGTAACCGGTCTCGGTAATCAGGACCTGGTCTTCCAGCTTGATGCCGTCGCGGGCGCCCACCGCGCCGATGTAGGCTTACACGCAGACCGCCATTCCCGGCTCGATCACACCGTCGTAGCCCTTTTCGGGACAATCGACCACGTACTTGACGGAAAGCCACTCATCGCACAATCCAACGCCGTGAAATCGCAATCCGTAGCGCCGAACTCCTCGCTCAACCGGTGTCCGCACTCGCTGAGCTCGCGGAAGCTTACGCCGGGTCTCAACACTTCCATGTTCGTCACGAGGTGCTCGTGATCGATCGCGTGCAGTCGGCGCTGCCCAGCCGTTGGCCGGCCGTCACCGACGAACCACGTGTGGGATGTATCCGCGCACATTCCGGAGCAGCCGATGATGTCGGAGTCGCAGACGAGTAATTCCTTTGCTTGAATGACCCGCGGCCCGCATTCCTGGAACCAGGGATCGGTACGTGGACCGGAGGAGAGAATTGGCGTCTCGATCCATTCGCCGCCGCGCCGAACGTTCTCCTTGTGAAGTTCCGCCCAGACGTCGTCTTCCGTGACGGCCGCCTCGCGCATGCGGGCGGTCGTGTCGCTGGCGTACCGGGCATTGAGCGGGTCGTACATGAGCAAGCGGCTCCTGATCGGCTCGAGCCCACGCGCTGCCTAAGGCTTGACCGCAGTCTCCGATGCTCGGAATCCACTCAGGCGGGCCAGCCGCTCGAGGCTCAAAACGCCTTCATATTTGCGCCCGGCTATGATCCACGTGGGATAGCTTTCGATGCCGTTGGTCACGCAGTCGGTCGCCATGGGGCCGCCTCGCCCGCCTGGCGTGCATTCCACGTAGGGGAGGCGGTCGGCGGACGCCTCGAACAGCGCCTTTTGTTCCTGGCAGTGTGGGCACCAATAGGCGCCGAAGAACTTGGCGTCACCTGCGCCCAAGTGTTCGGCCAGCGCTTGCAGATATGGCTCCTCCGGACCGGCGGCCGGATCGAAGATGCCACTGTAGTGCATGTGCAGCATGGCGAGGAAGATCACGATACCTCCAGCCGTGCCAAGGCTCCAGGTTCCCCAATCGAAGCGTTGCTGATGTGGCGGCCTAATGAACAGCAGGACCAGGAAAATTGCGCTGATGATGGCGAGCGATAACAGGCAGTAGATACAAGTCGCCTCGATCTCGAAGACCGAGATGGCGGTCAGGTAGATGCTCATTCCGGTGCCAAAGGCGGCGACCGTCAGAGCGTACTTCCAAACGGAGCGCTTGCGCAGCTGACGCCACAACAGCGCGAGCAGCAACACGTACATCAGAAAGCCCCAGAACGCCAGGGGCATTCCCAACAACACCGACCACCGGCTAGCCTGAACCAGATCGCAGCCTGACCCTGCCTCGCAATAGGCGGGAGACTGACCGAACCATTTGACCAGCGTCAGATAAGCGGTGAGCAGCACGCCGAGCGCGGCGAGCGCGGCCGCCGCAACCAAAAGTTGCGGCGGCGTTTTTCCGGCCGCGCCGGTTTTTGCAGCCTGGGGTCGTCCCCGGCTCCGATCCGGCACACTTTGCGATACCGTTCCCTGCTGCAGTCCGGCTCCGCTTCGCTCCGGCCCACTGCGCGTTGTCTTTCCTTTCCTTCGACGTTTCGCCACGGTTCCTCGTCCATTCCTTCACTGCACGGTGCTGCGACGGCATAATACGCCTGAAATCGTCGATGGGCTCCATGCCTAGCCCTGATCAATTCGCATGGTCTCGCCGGAGTCTTTGCGCTCGCGGGGCATTGCGCTAGGAGCGCAACTGGCTCTCTGGCAATGAGCGAGGAGCAACGCCGTCTCCCCGAGGGCGGAAAGAAGGGTTGGGGGTTTATCCTTCCCTGGAGCGGGAGCCCAGGCCGGCATCCCTGCCGGGTGGGGAGATCAGGGTTTCCCTAGCCCGCACTACATTTCCTCCCTGTTGCCGGAGGCCCTGCAATGCCAGGTGTTGGTCGGCCCAATGAGCCAGCCTAATCGCGGTTGCGAATGCTATCTCAACCCGGCCTCTGAGAAGTAACTGAGCGCGCCTTCGTGCAGAGGTGCACTCAAACCATCCCTTACCATCGATTCGGGTGTCAATCCTCCCCAGGCGGGATGCATCTCTCGGAACTCGTCCAAACCATCGAACAGTGTTTTCACTACCAAATAGACGATCTTCGCGTCCACGCGGCTGGAACTCACCACAGTTGCCTTGACACCGAACGTTTCGATAGGGTCCGGATTGTCATGATAGATGCCACCCGGGATCGTCGTGTAGACATAGTAATTGTGCTCTTGTACCAGGCGATCGATCTCGGGGCCGGAAACCTTGACCAGAAGTGCATTGCAGAGTCCGATGGCCTTGCTCACCGAAGGGTTGGGGTGTCCAACCGTGTAGACCATGGCCTGCACCCGATCATGGCACAGGGCAAGAGACTGCTGGGACGCCGGCAAATGCTCCGCAAGCAGGAAGTCGGAAACGGTCCAACCCTTGGCCTGCATGACGACCTCCATGGTTGCCCGCTGTCCTGAGCCCGGGTTTCCCAGGTTCACTCGGGCCCCTTTCAGGTCGTCCAGCTCCTTTATGCCCGAATCCGCCCGGGCGACAACCGTAAAGGGCTCGCCATGGACGGAGAACAGTGCCCGCAGTTCCGGGTCCGGGCCCGACGCGGCAAATGGTCCTGTGCCCTGAGTCGCATGAAACTGCCAGTCGGACTGTGCAACTGCGAATTGAAGCTCCCCCGCGCGAATTCCATTGAGGTTGAAGATCGATCCGTCGGTGGGGCTGGATTGGCAATTGATGCCATGAGTCTCCGTGTCGCGATTAACGATTCGGCAGATGGCACGACCCACCTGATAGTAAACGCCGGCCGTACTGCCGGTCCCGATGTTTACGTCCGCCGCGAAGCCGTTCTGGGCCCCAGTGTTCAGGAGCACTGCAGCGACGAACCCGATTCCCATTCGCCGGAGAAACGTTCTCCCGCGGTTGAATTTCTTATGAATTGCCATGCCAGATGCTCCCCTTTTCCCGCCGGTTCAAATGCGCGAAGTGTGCCGGCCGGGCCCGTGTCAGCGCCGCGATAATGGCCGCCGAGCGCGCCCTCCTCCCCCGATTGGCAATTGGAGGACCTATCGTCCGGCCTTCGACTTCGCCCCTAGCCGCAACGCAAGTATAGCTGGCGTATTCAGAGGCGACCGGACCCAAGCC
>JBFGYN010000112.1:0-10173 GCA_041587415.1 Candidatus Competibacterales bacterium
AATATCACGGTGATTATGGGTGAGGCGGCGGCATTTCGCAGACGGGTTGGAAGTGCACGGAATGGGTCGCAGAAACAAATTCATGCGAGTCAGATGGTTGGGGATCTTGGTATGGCCGACAGCGGGTGGCACGAGAATGGCGTCGTCTGGAGGGCTTCGTCGACCGCAGCCCGGATAGAGCGCCGGACGGACAAACGCCACCGTCGCGCATCGGGCCGCGTTGCCGGCGATCGGTTTCAGGCATGGCAAGGAGCGAGACATGATCAAGAGCACACGATCCCCTATTACCCGTCTCCTGCGGCGGTTGTATCGCGCGGGCCTCGAATCCGAGCGCGCCCGCGTGCCCTTCAATGACGTCTTCGATTCGTTTGATAAAGAGGATGGAGCGGACGAAGGTCGACGGCGCTTTCTCCGCGCCGCCGGGGCGGCTGTGGTGCTGGGCGCAGCTGGGTTACCGGCACCGCGGCTGGTGCGGTCGATGTCCGTGCCCCGGGTCGGAATCGTTGGCGGCGGGGCGGCTGGCCTGGCCTGTGCCCACCGGCTGCTGCATTTCGGCATTCCCGCAAGCGTCTACGAAGCGAACAGCCGCTTGGGGGGGCGAATATTTACCTCACGGGACTTCTTCGACGACGGCGCAACGGTGGAGCGAGGCGGCGAATTCATCTCCAGCGAGCACCGCCACACGCGCCACTTGGCCGCCGAGCTCGGACTGGATCTGGAGATCGTCAACGGTGGCGGATTCGTCGGCGGTGGCCAGGAGGTCTACTTCATCAACGGTCAGTACTACACCGCCAAACAGGCCCAGCAGGATTGGTTCGACGGAAAAGTATGGAAAATATTCAAGAGCGCAATTCAAGACGCGCCCTACGCGCCCACCTTCGACGATTTCAACGCGGAACATTATCGGCTGGACCATCTTAACCTGCCCGACTGGCTGGACGAGGTGGGAATCGGCGCCGAATCGAACCTGGGTTTGCTGCTCCAGACCGACGCCATTGTCGAGTACGGGCCCAAAGCGGAAGAGCAGACGTGCCTGAACCTGATCTATATCGTCGGCTACAACGGTCCCAGCCTCCAGCCGCTTGCCGGAACGGACGAGAAGTTCCACATCGTCGGCGGCAACGACCGCCTGATCACTGAACTGGTCGAGGCCCTACCCGCTGGATCCGTCGAGACATCGAGAGTACTCGAGGCGATCAGCGGCGATGCGGACGGGCCCTACAGGTGCACCTTCTCCGGTGGTCTCGACGTCGAGTTCGATGTGCTGGTGCTGGCGCTGCCGTTCACCACGCTGAGGGAGGTGCAGATCGATAGTCGGATTTCCACCGTGTTTCGACCGGCGAAATTGGACGCCATCAACGAATTGACGCTCGGTCCGAATGCCAAGCTGCATATTCAAACGAACGGCCGGCCGTGGGCAATGCCGCTTCTCACCGGCGGTGAGACCGTCGTCGGAAATGGGATTGCCTACTCCGACCCGGACAGCTTCATCTGTAGCTGGGACGCCACCACCACCGACACCGCGACGATGGCTCCCGTGCTGGTCAACTACCTGGGTGGTGACCTGGGCGCCACGCTCGATCAGACCGTGCCGTTCGCGGCGGCGAGTACGTCGGATGTAAACCGCTTTCTTAGCCAGATCGAGCCCGTATTTCCGGGCACGAGCGACGCATACAGGGGCAAGGCACTATCCTCGTTTTGGGCCATCAACCCGTGGTCGCGGGGGGCGTACTTTAGCCCCAGACTCGGTGAATACACGCGGTTCTTCGGTGCGCCGGGCCTGCAGGAGCGCAACATCCATTTCTGCGGCGAACACACCGAGTTCGATGCGTTCGGATTCATCGAGGGAGCCGTCCGGACCGGTCGGCTGGCGGCCAAGCAGATCCATATTCAGTCGTGAAAACCATGCCGCGCGCAAGCGTTGTGCCGGTCGTCAATTGGATCTATGATCGCGCCGCGCAGGCAACGCGCTGCCACCGCCAGCATACATGCAGCTCAGTGCGAGAAGGATGCAGATCCCGCTACGGGTGCGCTTCAAGCACGCGACCCAGGATCGCCGCACGGCCGATGCGATATGGGTCGAGGCGCGCGGCGATGACCTCATCGGGCTGGGCGAAGGTTGCCCGCGCCCCTACGTGACTGGCGAGCGCTGCGAGGATAGTCTGGCCTGGATCGAGCGCTTGCGTCGCACACTCGAGGCCGAGCTGACATCGCTTGCAGCGCTGCGAGAGTTCGTCGATTCGCATTCCGCAGAAATCGACGCGCACCCGGCGGCCTGGTGTGCCGTGGAATCGGCCGTGCTCGACCATTTGGCGCGTGCTGCGGGCTGCAGCGTGGAAGCCCTGCTCGGTATCCCGTCGTCCCGCAGCGATTTCCAGTACAGCGCCGTCGTCGGTGAGGAGAGTGGCGCCTCGTTCGATAGGGTTTTCGCGCGCTACGTGCGCGACGGATTCCGCGATTTCAAGCTCAAAGTTGGGGCTGACCCGGAGCATGATGGCGCGCGCCTGCACGCATTTGCCGCGTCCAATGCGGCTGCGCCGCTGCGTTTGCGCCTGGATGCCAACAACGCATGGGCCACGGATTTCGAACGTGCCGCGCGGGAGCTCGAAGCGCTGCAGGCACTGGCGAGATTTGTCGCGGTAGAGGAACCGCTCGCCGCGCGCGAACAGGAGGCCCAACGGGCTCTCAGTGAGCGCTTGGGCGTCCCAGTCATTCTTGACGAGAGCCTGTGTACGCTTGCCGACCTGCAGCGCTACGCGGGCACGCCGGGGCACTGGATCGCGAACCTGAAAGTCTCCAAATCCGGCGGGTTGCTGCGCAGCCTGGTTCTGATCGAACACCTGCGCGAGGCCGGAATTCCGATCGTCATCGGTGCGCAGGTGGGCGAGACGTCGGTGCTGACCCGCCTCGGCATCGTTGCCGCGCGGGCAGCTGACGATGTGTTGTGGGGCCAGGAGGGGGCCTTCGGGACCCTCCTGCTCGAATACGACGCCGCCGTGCCCATGCTGCAGTTCAGCGAGGGTGGAAAGCTGGCGCTGGGGTCCGCGAAACTTGGACCCACAGGCCTTGGCCTGGAGCCGGCAAACCCGGTTGACGCGGCGGTGAATCCTTTCCCTGGTACCGGAGCTTCGCGGTGAAACGAATGACGCTCGAGCCACATCGCTGAACAACCACTTTGAACGCGCGCCCAAAGTTTGCCGGGATCCGACTCAAACGCCGGACATGCTGTCTGTTGCTCGCCATTCTGCTGGGCGCATTTTGCCTCCGCGTGATGGCGCAATTTCTGCAGTGGTTGAGCCCCACATCGCTGCTTCCGCCATTCTCGGCCTGGCACAGTGCAACCTTGCCCTATGTCTGGCTGCTTGCAAGCCAGCTACTCATCATCGTCGGTGCGGGTGCGGTCATCGGACGAATATGGAACGGTACCTACAAACGCCGGCGACGTGCGGGCGTCCTCCTGCTCGTAGCGGGGACCATTTACTTCGGGCTCATGTGCCTTCGCTTCGTCCTGGGGCTCACCGTACTCCCTGCGCACCCGTGGTTCGGTGCGACCCTGCCCGCAATTTTCCACATGATCCTCGGCGGCTTCCTGCTCACGCTGTGCTGGTACGAGTTGAGCAATGAACGACATGGCTGATGTGCTGCGCCGCGGTGCCTACCCGCTCACTATGATTCTGACTGGGCTTGGCTGCGTGGCGCTGCTGGATCACAACCAAGATTTGTTGGTTGCCAGCTACCTGCCGGTGATTCTGGGCGCGGTGGCCATTGTTGCGCTGGAACGTGCGATCCCTTATCGCCTGAGCTGGCGCCCGGACCGAATCGACGTATTCACCGACGGGTTGTTCATGCTCGTGGTGCAGGTGATCGTACCGCGCCTGCTGGGCCTGGTTGTCGCACTTGCACTGCTGGACTGGTACCGCGAGACCGCCCTTGGCTCGTCGATCCACTGGCCGCAGCAGTGGGGCCTGTGGCCGCAGGTGATTTTCATGATTCTCTGCGCCGACTTCACGCGCTACTGGCTGCATCGCGCCAGCCACGCCTGGCCGCCGCTTTGGCGATTGCACGCCGTGCATCACTCGCCGCACAAGCTCTACTGGTTCAACGTGGGCCGTTTCCATCCACTGGAAGAAGTGCTGCAGTTCACGCTCGATGCCCTGCCGTTCATTCTCCTGGCGGTGGACGAGAAAGTGCTGGCGCTCTACTTCGTGCTCTACGCGGTGAACGGTTTCTTCCAGCACAGCAACGTGGACGTCCGCCTCGGCTGGTTGAATTACCTGATCAGCGGGCCCGAACTGCACCGCTGGCATCACTCCGTGCGAATCAGGGAATCGGACCGCAACTTCGGCAATAACCTCATCGTGTGGGACCTGGTTTTCGGTACCCGGTATCTGCCGCGTGAGCGCGCGGTGGGCGAACTCGGGTTGAGGAACCGGCATTATCCGCTGTCGTTCGCGTCGCAATTATGGACGCCCTTCGCGGGGCGACTGGAGAGCGTCGATCTGCCCGTGGCCGGCCCTGGCCAAGCACTCGCCAATTGTCTGCTCGGGGTGCGTATGCTTCTGCTGCGCCTGACCCACTGGCGGCGTTTCATGCAAGCGACGCGCGCGCCGGAGGCGGCACAACGACGCGTGCTGGCTCGTATCGTTGCCGACAACCGAGATACCGCTTTCGGCCGGGATCATGCCTTCGCGCAAATTCGCGGCTACACCGATTGGGCTCGCCAGGTGCCTGTCTCGACCTGGGACGACCTTGCGCGCTATCGTCAAGGTGAGGAAATTGCTGCGCAGGGTCTTACCCGCGACCCGCCGGTCATCTACCAAACGACCAGTGGCACCACCGGTGCGGCCAAGTATCTGCCGGTGACCGCCCGCGGCCTGCGAGCCAGTGCACGGCAGCAGCAACTTTTTGCGCTTGCCCGCCACTTGGCGCAGCCGAACAGCTACACGGGTAAGGTGTTTGCGATGGCGAGCCCGGCAATCGAAGGGCGGCTGCCGTCCGGCCTGCCTTACGGCTCGGCGTCGGGTTTGCTCTACCGCTCCATGCCGCCCGCCACGCGGCACAAGTACGTGGTGCCGTGGCCGTTGTTCGAGATTCCCGACTATGAGACCAAGTACAGAGCGCTGGCCCTGCTGGCGGCGGCCAACCCCTCTACAACGGCCGCGGCAGCCGCCAACCCTTCGACGTTCGTGCGCCTGCTGGAGGTCCTGAACGCACATCGCGATTCCATTCTGGCGGCGATCGAGCACGGTGCAGGCGAAATCGGCTGGCTCGCACCCGCCCACCGGGCGATCTTGGCGGCCGCGATGATTCCCGACCCAGCGCTCGCCCGGAGGCTTCGCGCCAAGGAAGAAATAACGTTCCGCGACATCTGGCCGCAACTTCAAATGCTCGCGACGTGGACGGGCGGAAGCTGTGGCACAGCGCTGTCCAGCTTGCGCCCGGCCCTGCCCGATTGCACGCGGATTGTCGAGATGGGGTATCTGGCGAGCGAGTTCAGGGGCACCATCACGCTGGGTGTGAAGACCGGCGTGCCGACGCTCTGCGAGAATTTCTTCGAGTTCATCGAGCCGCACGAATGGGACGGCGGCCCGCGCCGCGAGTTCTTGCGCCTGCACGAACTCGAGCAGGGCAAACAATACTATGTGATCGTCACCACGGTGAACGGCCTGTATCGCTATTTCATCAACGATATCGTCCAGGTCGACGCCCGCTTTGGCGCAACCGCGACCCTGCAATTCGTGCAGAAAGGGAAAGGCGTAACCAGCATTACCGGCGAGAAGCTCTACGAGCAGCAGGTCATCGCTGCGGTCGCCGCATTCGAGGCGCTGCGGGGGACGGCGGTGCGTTTCTACCAGGTGCTCGCTGACGTGGGCGCCACCCGCTACCGGCTCTTTCTCGAGGCCGAACTGGATCCTGGTGCCACGGCCGAGTACGCCATGGAATTCGATGAGCTACTGGCGGAGCGCAACGCGGAGTACCGCGACAAACGTGCGAGCAACCGGATAGGCGGGCCCATAGTGCGCATTCTGCGCCCGGGGACGTCCGAGGCCTTCAAGGCAAGCCAGTTGGAACGCGGTCAGCGCGAGGGTCAGTTCAAGACGCTAACCCTCGCGTACGTGGCCGATATGGATTTCCCCTTCGACGATCACTCGCTGCAATGTGGCGAAAGTCGCGCGTTGGGGGCGTGCCAATTGAAGCTGTGAAGCTGGGCGGCTACATTTAACCCCACAACCAGGAGGGGAGGGCAAACAGTGCGACGCAAACGAGCTCGAGATTTCGATCAGCAATTGCTGAACCTCTACGATCGCTACGCCCACAACCTGATCAGTCGCCGCGAATTTCTCGACCAGGCGGCCCGATTTGCGGTGGGCGGCGCCACCGCCGCCGCCCTGCTCGATAGCCTGTCGCCAAAATATGCTCTGGCCCAGCAGGTGGACCCGAACGACCCGGGCGTAGCGACGGATACCATCGAGTACCCGTCGCCCGCCGGCCACGGCACGATTCGCGGCTATTTGGCGCGACCCGCAAGCGCGTCCGAAAAACTTCCTGGCGTGATCGTGGTGCACGAGAACCGCGGCCTCAACCCCTACATCGAAGACGTCGCCCGGAGGGTGGCGGTGGCCGGATTCACGGCGCTCGCGCCGGACGGCCTGACGCCGCTGGGTGGCTATCCGGGCAATGACGACGAAGGTCGTGAAATGCAGCGTCAGCTCGACAGCAGCAAGTTGTTGGAGGATTTCATCGCTGCCTTCGAACACCTCAAAGCGCACGCCGATTCCAGCGGCAAAGTCGGCGTGGTCGGTTTCTGTTTTGGCGGCGGCATAGCCAACGCGATGGCCGTGCGCTTGCCCGACCTGGCCGCGGCAGTGCCATTTTACGGCCGTCAGGCAGCAACCGAAGACGTTCCCAGCATCCGAGCTCCGCTGCTGCTGCACTACGCTGGTCTGGACGAGCGCATCAACCAAGGCTGGCCAGAGTACGAGCAGGCTCTCGAGGAGCACGGCAAGGAATACACGGCCCATATCTACCCCGGGGTGAATCACGGCTTCCACAACGACACCACCCCACGCTACGACGAGGCAGCGGCCGAGCTCGCCTGGGGGCGGACGATTGATTTTTTCAAAGCGAAGCTGGTGTAACCGCCATGTTAGTCAAACACGTTTTTGGATCACTTTTGGGTGGGTTGCTGCTGATCTTGGCAACCGTGCCGGGCGCACTTGCACACCACGGCTGGAGCTGGACGGAAGATGGCAATATCGAGCTTACCGGCGTCATCACCGAAGCGCGGCTCGGCAACCCTCACGGTCGACTCACGGTACAGGTCGAGGATGAGCAGTGGTTGGTGGAAGTCGGTCAGCCGTGGCGGAACGAGCGTGCTGGCCTCACCGACCAGATGCTGTCCCCGGGCAGTGAAATCACGGCCATCGGACAACGTTCCGCTGATGCGGACGAACGTCGAATGAAGGCCGAGCGGATGGTGATCGACGGTAAGGAGTACGTGCTCTATCCCGACCGCGATTAGCCCGCATCGCTCACCGGGAGAGCGAGGCCCATGACATACTGATTTCTGCCGATATCTGACTAATGCATATAGTGCAATCACTTAGAGCGGTTTCGAGCGGCCTGGTAAGCGATGCGGGTTAGGTTTCCTGACGGCCCGACACCTTGCTGTCGGAACTGCTGACCGCCATCGAGAGTTCGGCGGTCGCCGAAGCATTGCGTTTTTGGCGCTGGGCCTATCCGCTCGTGAACGCCGCACATATCCTCGGCGTGGCGCTGTTGTTCGGAGCCATCCTTCCGCTGGATCTGCGGCTTCTGGGGCTCTGGCGCTCAATTCCGCTCTATCCGCTCGCGCGGGTCCTGGTGCCGGTGGCGGGCTCCGGCCTGGGCGCAGCGCTCCTGACCGGGCCGTTGCTCTTTAGCGTCGACCCGTTCAAGTACGCCGGGATGTGGCTATTTTGGTTGAAATTGTCGTTGGTCGCGTTGGCCGCCCTCAACGTGCTGTGGGTGCACAGCAGCGTTGCGTGGCGGAAGGCAACCGTCGCCGGCGGCGACCCGACGGCGGCGCCACCACTCGGACTGGCGGGTGCGGTCTCCGCCCTGGTTTGGCTCCTAGTGATTCTCTGTGGCCGGCTGCTCGCCTACCTCTGATGCTGCCCGAAAGACGTGCGAAGCAACGCTCCCGCGGTGCTTTCACCCGACAGATTCGAGCGCGGCTGTACGAAAAGCAGTAGTGCGGAAGTCCGCGGGGCGCGCCACCGGAAAAGTCATTTCGGGCAAGCTACCTGGCTGCGAATACCGCTAGCCAGTCCAAGCGCGATCTCGGTATGATTTCACCATCCGGGCGGCTAAAAAGAGGATCGACTCACAAGCACGACCAATGCTGACTGCTCTCCTATTAAAACGCGGGTCATGACAAGGTAAACGGTCGAGATCAGGAGGTCTGCCGGCCATGAACTGGAATCTGCGACACGGTAGGATCGAAGACGCCGAGAAGTGCGGTGTGATCTGTTTTGAGGCGTTCAAGACAATCGCCGATCAGCACAATTTCGCCCCTGACTTTCCCACTCCGGATACGGCAATAGCATTGATGTCCTCACTGCTCTCACGCCAGGACGTATTCTCCGTTGTTGCCGACGTTAATGGAGAAGTGGTTGGAAGCAACTTTCTGTGGGAAAACTCAGTGATCGCGGGCGTCGGGCCGATCACGATCGATCCGGCTGTCCAAAACAGCAAAGTGGGCCATGCGTTGATGCAACATGTCCTGGAGCGGGCGCGGGATCAGAGTTTTGCCGGCGTCCGGTTGGTTCAAGCGGCCTATCACAACCGCTCACTGTCGCTGTACGCCAAGCTCGGGTTCGAGGCGCGGGAGCCCTTATCCGTCCTTCAGGGGCCGGCCATTGCGCTCGCAATGCCGGACTACCCGGTCCGTCCCGGGAGCGAGGCCGACCTCGCTGCGTGCAATGGGGTCTGCTTTCGCGTCCACGGTTACGAGCGCGGTCATGAATTTCTCGACGCGGTCAGGCAAGGCACTGCAACCGTAGTCGAGCACGGTGGTCGCATAACGGGATACGCAACGGTGATCGGATTCTTCGGACATGCCGTAGGGGACAGCAACGAGGAGTTGAAGGCGCTCATTGGCGGCGCCCCGAGTTTCCCCGGGCCAGGGTTTCTCCTGCCCACGCGCAACGGCGAGTTGTTCCGTTGGTGCCTGGGAAAGGGCTTGCATGTCGTACAACCCATGACGTTGATGAGCCGTGGCTTGTACAACGAGCCCGCCGGCGGATTTCTGCCTTCGATTCTGTGCTGATAGCAATCGCCAAGCGGTCCGCTCGCAACCGAGACGAGCACATGAAGCTTGCCGAGGAATTCAGACGATATTTCAAGATAATTTTCCAGGAGACCGACAGCCCGAATCGGACTCCGCCAAGCTCGGCTGACAGGGAGGACGACACATTTGTGCCCGCGACCGGCACCTTTGGGTCGTCCTGTTCCCCCGACCGGCGATACCGGGTGTCGGTTTGCCGACGGCGCCGGCGATTGTCGTCGCCCACCGTCGCGGCCAGTTTCTGAACGGCAACGGGTTCATCCCATTCATGGGTACCGATGTCCGCATCAGGGACGCGGGTAAATGTCGCGGACGGCGCAAGTTACGAACTTAGGGGGGGCTCGGAACGGCGTCGGCGGCCCAGTCGACGCCGCGATGCAGGGCTGACCCATCCGGCTACTGGAGCCCTACTCCCTCAGTTGGATCCCTCAATCCCTCGCATTATGCTCTCTCAACCTGCTATAAATGGCGGCGTCACGATTGCAGCCATCCGTCAATCGAGTTTTTCTATAAACAGAGATTGCGAATTGGTATCGCGTTTTGGGGATGAAGACCTCGGCCTTTCGTGCCGGGGCAATACAGAAACCACCTCGGAGAATTCAATGAAACTTCGTCGCAAGCTCATCGGAACCACGCTGACCGCGGCACTCGGACTGGGCGCTGCGCCGGTGTTCGCCGCCGACATCAGCGCCTGTCTGATCACGAAGACCGACACGAACCCGTTCTTCGTGAAGATGAAGGAGGGCGCGGCCGCCGCGGCCGAAGCCAACGGCATAGAGCTCTCCACGTTCGCTGGCAAGATCGACGGGGACGTGGAGACCCAGGTGTCCGCGGTTGAAACCTGC
>JBFGYN010000113.1:0-10108 GCA_041587415.1 Candidatus Competibacterales bacterium
ATGTTCTCGACATCCTCACCAACGTACCCCGCCTCGGTAAGAGCGGTGGCATCCGCAATGGTGAAAGGAACATTGAGCAGGCGAGCCAGCGTCTCCGCCAGCAAGGTCTTTCCAGAACCAGTTGGACCAATGAGCAGAATATTACTTTTGGCCAACTCGACCGGGTTCTTCTCCTGCTTGACCTCGAGGCGCTTGTAATGATTGTAAACCGCCACGGACAAAACCTTCTTGGCCTGATCCTGACCAATCACGTACTCATCCAGCACGGACTTGATGTGGTGCGGCTTGGGCAGGGCGCTGCTGGTCGAGGAGTCGCGCTCCTCCAGCTCCTCGCGAATGATGTCGTTACACAGTTCTACGCATTCGTCGCAGATGAATACGTTCGGCCCGGCGATCAGTTTTCGAACCTCATGCTGACTCTTTCCGCAGAAGGAGCAGTAGAGGAGCTTGCCGTCGTCTCCCCGGTCATTGGTGCTCATATACGGTCCTCATTTCGGAGACGCCACGTTGGGGTCCAGGCCCAGCTCAGTCATCGCAGGAAGCGCTATCGGCTGAAGCTGTCGTCATTCAACAACTTCCCTCCACACTTGACAAGGCCGTGATAAGGCTCGCCGACCTCTAGCTCTCTTCCTTTTCGAATTGGAGTGTTGCGCTTCGGAATCGTTCGTGACGTTCACGGCCTTCCCGCCACCGAATGCGATGCAATGTCCGGGCCCGCCGATTCGGCTCTGCACGACCATGGCCACAATCACACCGCCGCCTTGCGTTCGGCCAGAACGGAGTCGATCAAGCCGTACGCGACCGCCTCGTCGCCTCCCATGAAGTTGTCGCGATCGGTATCCGCCGCAACGCGCTCGATGGGCTGCCCCGTATGCCTGGAAAGCACTTCGTTCAGGCGGTCTCGCCAGCGAAGGATTTCTCGGGCGTGAATGTCGACGTCCGTCGCCTGGCCCTGAAATCCCCCAAGGGGTTGGTGGATCATGATTCGCGAATGGGGCAGGCAATGACGCTTACCGGTGGCCCCGCCCGCGAGCAATAGGGCGCCCATGCTGGCGGCTTGCCCAATGCACAGGGTGCTCACATCCGGTTTAATGAACTGCATGGTGTCGTATATGGACATCCCCGCAGTCACGGAACCACCCGGCGAATTGATGTACAGGTGAATGTCCTTATCGGGATTTTCCGCCTCCAAGAAGAGCAGCTGGGCAACAAGGAGATTAGCGGTGTAGTCGTCCACCGGACCAACCATGAAAATGACCCGCTCTTTTAGGAGCCTGGAATAGATGTCGTAGGCACGCTCACCACGGGCGGTCTGCTCCACCACCATGGGCACCAGATTCTGCCCGCGAACATCCCCACGATTGCCGAGAGCGCCTGTACTCATGGACTCGCCTCCGTTCAATCCCAACCGGGATTCATGATTTCCGCAAAGCTGCTCGATTGCTCCGTGACCCGAGCAGTGGCCAACACCCAGTCGACAACTTGATTCTCCAGGGCCATCGCACGAACGCCTTCCAGTGCCTGCGGATTTTGTCTGTACCAGGTGCGCACCTGGTCGGGCTGTTCGTAGCTTCCGGCCAGATCTTCGATGTACTTGTTGACTTCGGCCTCATCCGGGGTCAGGCCATGAGCCTTGACGATCTCACCGACTAGCAAACCCAAGGCCACGCGACGGCGCGCTTCTTCGCCGTAGTGGTCACGCATCGCATCCGTCACCGGAAAAGACTGCTCATCCGGCAATTTAGCGCCGCTCTGGCGGAGCAGACTACGAATTTCCTGATCCACCAGCGCGCTCGGAACGGCAACTTCATTATGAGTGAGTAGGCACTCCATCACCTGGTCCTTGACCTTACCACGGATCCCCTGATCGAGTTCGCGCTCCATGTTCTCTTTTAGCTGTTTCTTGAGCGACTCAACTCTCCCGTCCTCAACCCCGAACGACTTGACGAAGTCGTCGTCCAGATCCGGCAGGGTGGACTCCGCCACGTCTTTCACGGTGACTTCAAACATCGCTGTCTTACCAGCCAGGTCCGAGTGGTTGTAGTCCTTGGGAAAAGTCGCGTCGAAGCTCCTTTGGTCATCGGTACTCGCACCTTCGAGATTGCTCTCGAACTCCGGGATCGTCATTCCCGCCCCGAGTATGACCGCAAAATCTTCGCTCTTCCCGCCGGCAAACTCCTCACCCTCGATTCTTCCAACAAAATCCACGGTAACGCGGTCTCCCGTCGCGGCGGGGCGCGCGACGGTATTCCATATCGTCCGTTGCTTGCGCAATTTCTCGAGCATCCGTTCCACGTCCTGCTGCGTCACCTCCGCCACCGGACGCTGGATCTCGAACTCCTCCACACCACGAACCTCTACGTCCGGATAGACTTCGAAAGTGGCTCGATACTCGTAATCCTTACCCTCGGCGGGCGGCCCGGCGTCGATCGTGGGCCCGCCCGCAGGATTTAATTGCTCCTGCTTCAATGCTTCCACGTAGGTGCTTTGCAGCAAGTCACCAACCACGTCGGCTCGCACCTGCTCGCCATAGCGTTTTTGGACGATCTTCATGGGCACCTTTCCGGGCCGGAAACCGTCCAAACGCACCCGGCGCGACATGTCCCGCAATCGTTTCTGCACCTCGCCATCGATCTGCTGCGCTGGCACCTGGACCGTCATGCGTCGCTCTAGACCGTCAAGCAACTCGACTGAAACCTGCATCTAACAATTCCTCTGCGGCGACCCCGCATTTTCGCTAAGGGCAACTGGGCGAACCGACGGGATCCGCGGGCGATGGCTGAACCCACGGAACGTTTGACTCGATAATGTTTTCGATTTCGGAATGGTGCGAAAGGAGAGACTCGAACTCTCACGGGGCTATGCCCACTGGAACCTAAATCCAGCGCGTCTACCAATTCCGCCACTTTCGCAGGATCACGGCGTCTGCGCGACACTTCCTCACAACTGCGGACGGCGGCTGCCGGAATGAGCCGAACGTTATCAGCAATGGCGGTTTTAGGCAATCATCTGCCGTCCTGGTAACGCCGCCCAGGCGGCGGGGGCCAGGGAGTGCACACATCCCGTTGGCGGGGAATCGACACTCTTTGCAATCTCAAGATGGCATAGCGATTGCTTTTCTAACGGCACTGGCGGTGATATCAACGGAGGAATGCTGTCATGGAAGCGATCAACGAAGGATTTGATAGTCTGGACCAACTGTTCGAGTTGCAGCCCCCCAAACCGCAACTCACCGGCCGGGTAAAACGGGAAACGAAGGTCGATCATGCTTGGTTGGAAGGCCCAGAACCGGTCGAAACCTGGTCATTGGACGATTTCTCCGACCTGCTCGGCAATCCGCACTGAGAAAGCTCCGATCGAATCAGGGTCGGATCGAATCAGAGTTGTCGTGGCGCACAGGGTCGCGCCGCCGGAATCGACAAGGTAACCCGCTGATTTCGCCCGGGAAGTAAAACGGCGTGTACAATGTCCGGCGCCTGAAATTAGCCATCCCGGCCTAACTCAGCAATTGCCTGAGCGCTCGTCCGGCAGCCGTCTCACCTTATTCAGGCTGCGCAGCGTAGTAGGCGGAAATGTCCCGGATATCCTGGTCGCTGAGCCCTCGGCTGTAGGCGGCCATATCCGGGTCAGCACGCGCTCCATCTCGATACTGGCGAAGCGCCGCTTCCAGGTACTCCGCGTGCTGCCCCGCTAGAACAGCGTTGTCGCGTCCTCCACCCTGGCCCCATAGCCCATGGCAACTCACACACGCGCGGGACTTGGCATAACCGGCGCCGGGGTCACCCGTCGCGTCGTCCGCCACCAAATACTGCGGCTGAACCGCGCAGAGAAACAACGCCAAGATGACCGCGCGGTGGTCCAAGCCACTCGCCAGAGCTCGTAGCCGAGACATTATCTACCCACCCCGCCGGATTGGGCAGCGAAGTAATGGGCAATACGCTCGATCTGTCCGTCACTCAAGTCCTTCACTGCAGCAGCCATGGCTGCCACATCGCGTTCTCCGCTCCGGTAGGCTGTCATGGCGCTGATCAAGTACTCGGCAGACTGGCCGGCAAGCATTGGAAATGGCGCGGCAGCGACCCCTCGGGTGCCATGGCACGCCGTACATTGCTCTGCCTCGTCCGGCATGACTGCCGACTTTCGGCTCTGCGCCGCGACGTCCAAGGTCGCAAAATAGACGAGCGCCGCGAATCCGGCGAGGAAAAATACCCCGAGAGAGAGGCCAAACAGCACGAAACGCCTCACAATCGCCGGATCTCCCTGTACGCGGTACCAACTCGCCGCGCCAGGCATCTGACTATTGGAAAGCCGTGATTCGCGCGGGACTCGGAACGATATCGATCGCACGCGTCACTTGTCAACGTCCCCGCCACCGGACCTCGCGCACCGGTTACCAGGATGAGGCTTCCGGGTCGTGCTCGTCTGGCAGTTTGCATAAATTGAGACCGGTTCGGTCACCCCCTGAGCGACTATGCTTTTGAAGCCGTGAAAAGCCTCTGGGAAGAACCGATATGCAAAAGAACACTCGCAATGGTGGCCAGATTCTTGTGGACGCCCTAGAAATTCACGGCGTCGACACCGTGTACTGCGTTCCGGGCGAGAGCTACCTGGCAGTGCTGGACGCCCTCCACAGTGCTGGCAAGTCGATCCGAACCGTTAGCTGCAGGCAGGAGGGCGGCGCCGCGCATATGGCCGAGGCCTACGGCAAGCTGACCGGACGGCCGGGCGTTGTATTCGTGACCCGCGGGCCTGGGGCATGCAACGCGGCCATTGGGGTTCACACTGCGTATCAGGATTCAACCCCGATGGTCGTGTTTATCGGACAGGTCGCGCGTGATCAGGAGGAACGTGAGGCATTTCAGGAAGTCGACTACCGACGATTCTACGGTCCTATCTGCAAATGGGCGGCACAGATTCAGTCTGCGGACCGGATCCCGGAACTCGTAAGCCAGGCGTTCTACAAGGCCTGCGCGGGTCGGCCGGGGCCGGTGGCGCTGGCACTGCCCGAAGACATGCTAGGGGAAACCGCTGTCGTAGCAGACACCGGCCCGTATTGCACGGTGCGCCCAGGGGCCGATCTTCAAGCGCTGACCCAGATGCGCTCGATGATTGCCCTGGCAAAGCGCCCGCTGATGATCATTGGCGGTGGTGGCTGGACGGCAACGGCCTGCGCCGATCTGCTGGCGTTCACCGAGGCGAACGATCTGCCGACCTGCGCATCCTTCCGTTGCCAGGACCGGATGGACAACACTCATCGCAATTACATCGGCGACGTGGGCATCGGGATTAATCCGAAATTGGCGCAGCGAGTGCGCGATGCCGATCTCATCCTCGCCGTCGGCCCCCGCCTGGGTGAGATCACCACCCAGGGCTATACCCTCCTTACCCCCCCGCGTACCGCACAAACACTCATCCACGTCCACGCCGACGCCAATGAACTGGGACGCGTGTACCAACCGGATTTGGCAATTTGCGCAGGGATTGTCGAGTTCGCTCGAGCCGCCGCACGGTTGACGCCGGTGGACGCCTCGGCACGGTCGACCTGGTCGCGGAAAGCACGTGCCGAGTATCTCGATCAACTGACACCGACACCGGGACTGCCGGGCTCTCTGGACATGTCGGCCGTGGTGGCACACCTGAGGGAGACGCTTCCGCCCGAGGCAATTCTAACCACCGATGCCGGCAACTTCTCGGGCTGGATGCAGCGTTTCTATCAGTATCGGAGATACCCGAGCCAGCTTGGTCCCACCAGCGGTGCCATGGGCTACGGCATCCCCGCCGCCATCGCTGCCCGGCTCGCCCACCCGGACCGCCCGGTGGTGGGATTTTGCGGAGACGGCGGCGCGCTCATGAGCGGGCAAGAAATCGCCACCGCCATCCACTACGCAATCGACCCCGTAATCCTGCTGGTGAACAATGGCATGTACGGAACAATCAGAATGCACCAGGAACGCGTCTATCCAGGGCGGGTAATCGGCACCATGCTGACGAACCCGGACTTTGCTGCGTGGGCACAGAGCTTCGGCGCCTACGGCGAGTTGGTGACGCACACGGAGGAATTCCCTGAAGCGTTCCGACGTGCACGTGAGTCGGGCCGCATTGCCGTACTCGAACTTCGAATCGATTCGGAAGTGATTACGACGCGCACGACGCTGCAGGGGATTCGAGACGCCGCATCGAACGGGTGATCGCTGTCCACGCACACCGTGCTCGTCCCGACCGCAGCCGTATCGCCAAATCCTGGTTGGAATCCAATCAGCCGAACTGAATGCCCTGAGCTAACGGCATCTCGGTGGAGTAGTTGACCGTGTTGGTCGTACGGCGCATGTAGTTCTTCCAAGCATCTGAACCGGTATCGCGATCGCCGCCCGTCTCCTTCTCGCCACCAAATGCGCCGCCGATCTCGGCACCGCTGGGACCGATGTTCACGTTCGCCATCCCGCAATCCGACCCCGAGACGGAAAGGAACCGCTCGACCTCTCGAATGTCATTCGAAAAAATGCACGAAGAGAGGCCCTGGGGCACATCGTTGTGCAGTTGAATCGCCTGCTCAAATTCCCCGTATGGAACGACGTACAACAGCGGGGCGAACGTTTCCGCCTTCATCATCGCCGTTTGCGTGGGCATACGAGCAATGGCCGGTCGCACGTAATAAGCGTTCGGAAATTCGTCTTCCAGCACCCGGGCACCACCGGTAATTAGGGTCCCACCCTGCCCCTCGATGCTTGCAACAGCGGTTCGAAACGTGTCGTAGGCCTGTTTGTCGATCAGCGGACCCACGAGCGTTTCGGGCGCCAAGGGGTCGCCCACGGTCAGCGCGTCATAAGCCGATTCCAGCTTTTCCAGCAGAACCATTTCGATGCTCCGGTGAACAATGACCCGGCGCAGAGTCGTACATCGCTGGCCCGCCGTGCCCACCGCCCCGAAAAGGATCGCCCGAACAACCAGTTCCAAGTCTGCACGGGGCGTCACGACCATGCCATTGTTGCCGCCAAGCTCCAGGATGCGGCGGCCGAAGCGCGCGGCAATCTTTGGTGCGATCGCTTTGCCCATGCGGGTTGAACCGGTCGCGGAAACCAGGGAAATACCCGAGTGTTCCACCAGCGCTTCGGCCTGGATTCTTCCACCGATGACAAGCTGTGCCAACCCCTCCGGTGCATCCGCCCCGAATCGGGTAATTGCGCGTTGCAGCGCATTGAAGGTCGCCATGCCAGAGAGCGGTGATTTTTCGGAGGGTTTGAAGATGATCGGGTCGCCGCAAACGAGCGCATTGGCGGCATTCCACGCGAAAACGGCACTCGGGAAGTTGAAGGCTGTGATGATGGCGACCGGCCCCAGGGGATGCCACTGCTCCATGATTCGATGGGCGGGGCGCTCGGAAACGATCGTCCTGCCGAAAAGTTGCCGCGCCTGGCCGACGGCGAGATCGCAGATGTCGATGGCCTCTTGTACTTCTCCGAGGCCCTCCTGGGTGATTTTCCCGACCTCCACCGATACGACGTAGCCAATGTCCGACTTTGACGCACGCAATTCTTCGCCCCACAGTCTCACCAACTCGCCGCGACGTGGTGCGGGCACCTCCCGCCAGGCCGCGAAAGCGGTCTGCGCACGCTCGATGGCTTCCACCACCGACGCCGGCGGCGTCTCGTTCAGCTGTGCGATCTCGGCTCCGTCGATGGGTGAGAACACGGACAACGTTTCGCCCGAACAATGGCCTGGTGTGATCCCACTACGTTTGAATACAGCCGCAAGCTTGTTCACGACGGTGCTCTCCCATCAAAACCCGTCAGAAAAAAAGAGGTCAATTTCTCGCTGTGTGGCGACTCGTGACCGACACCGGTGGCGTCGGCGGCCCGCTGCTCATTGGCAGGCTTGCCGAGGCTTTTTCTCTGGGTCTCGCCACTTGGGTCACGGCTGCCATCGGTGCAGCGGGCCTGCTGATTTTGATCACCGCCGTTCGCGAGACGGTCGTTACACCCGGCGTTCGGCCGCGCTGAGCAATAGGTTCAGCGGGACTGTCGCTGCTGATGCGCGGAGATCAGTATCCACCCCATCTCATCCGCGGGGCACGGCGAGCGGTGCGGGCTAAATGCACTCGTTCCTCGGTCCAGCGGAGTCATCTTCCTCAGCCAGGAACGACCTCAGGCACTTGGTGAGCAGAGCTGTCATTTGGCGGCCCTCCTTGTCGGACAGGGGCGAAAACAGGCGCTTGTCCATACTCGACCGAATTTCGCAAAAGACCCGCTCCATCGCCTCCCCATCCTCCGTCAGAAATAGGCGGAATGCGCGATGGTCTTGGCTGTCCCGCTCACGGCGAACGAGCCCCTTCGCTTCCAGGGCCTTGACCTTGCGGGTGACCTGGCCTTTGTCGCGCCCTGTCTCCTGCACAATGCAATGTAGGCTCATCCCCGGCTGGCGACGCAAGAGGCGCAGCGCTTGAAGTTCCGGCAGTGTCAACTTTATGCCTCGCCGCCCCAAATTCCTGAACAATTCTCTCTTCAGGACCAGGATCAAGCTGTCCAAGGCTTCACCAACACCCATGGTGCCCTCGGCACTGTGGGGCGGCAGCGATTCCACCGAAAATTTAGTTGACATCGACAACTTTCTTCTCTAAGTTGCGCTTAGTTGTCATCATCAACCAAATTGAGTCTAGCCGCAAGGGGCCGACGGCGCACAGGAGTACTCGGCGATGAGCAGATCGCAAGCCCGTGCTGAAACGACATTTGGAACGCATGGCCTTCCGGGAAACGCCGGCTATCAAACGGGTTCACCAATGAACACTCGAACGCCAGAATTGCAAAGGACGCTCGCTCGTTCAGTTCGATCGATCGGGCTCGGGCTTCACACGGGAAAACCAGTGACCCTCAGTTTGCGTCCCGGCCGACCCGACACCGGGATCGTCTTCGTCCGCACGGATGCGGCGACCGGCGCCAGACTAATCCGCGCGCACTGGCGGCAGGTGGAATCCACGCAACTCTGCACGGTCGTCGGAAACCCCGACGGTCTTGCGGTGGGCACGATCGAGCACTTGATGGCTGCCCTGCGCGGCAGCGACGTCGACAATGCCATGGTGGAACTCGACGGGCCGGAAGTCCCAATCATGGACGGAAGCGCCGCGCCCCTGGTCGACCTCATCAGCCGCGCAGGACTGGTCCGACAGAGTGCTCCGCGACGATTCATTGAAATTCGGAAGCTGATCGAGGTGCGTGAAGGCGACAAGTTCGCTCGCCTCGAGCCTGGCCCGGTTGCCGAATTTACCGTTGGCATCGATTTCCCAAGTGCGGCGATCGGTAGGCAGAACTACTCGATTGTGCTCGACAGGGCGTCATTCGAGAGGGAACTGGCGCCCGCGCGAACCTTCGGTTTCATCGAACAGCTCGCGCCGCTCCGAGATCGGGGATTGACGCTCGGCGGTTCCTTGAACAACGCCATCGTCGTGGACGGCGACCAAATCTTGAATGCCGATGGGTTGCGTTTTCCGGACGAGTTCGTGCGTCACAAGCTGCTCGACAGCATTGGCGATCTCTATTTGGCGGGCCGGGCCATAATCGGTCACTATAAAGCCTACAAGCCCGGTCACGCACTCAATGCCGCATTAATCGAAAGGCTGTTTGCGGACACCGAAGCGTGGTCCCTTGTCACCAGCGGCGACACGGCGAGCACTGGCGCGAGTTCCCTCGAAGCAATGGCGCTCGCGGGATAAGCTGGCGAACTCGCGGGCGGCTCCAATCCTGCCGCTCTCGAAGGCACCGTCGACCTGCGCAGTGGCGGTGCCGGCAGGGCGGCGAATCGACGCCGTGGTGCCACCGGACTGCACGTCGCTGCATCACCCCCTCGCTGCCCGCGATCGCCAATAGCGGCGGTGAAAGTACGCCCCAGCAGAACAACCTTGGTCCGCAGCCGAAACGGGGTCGCCAAGCAGACCGACCAATACTGGGGCAGCCTCGATCAATTCTCCGACATTCCCGAAATCGCGGCCGCACCCGGCGGCGCGCACAAGAAAGCGTCTATCGGATCCCGCCGCACTGTAAGAAGCTCTTGGCGCTGACCTCGTCACGGTCCAATGAGGCCGATGTGCGCTCATCGATGTTCGCTTGCCCCCCAGAGA
>JBFGYN010000114.1:0-10065 GCA_041587415.1 Candidatus Competibacterales bacterium
AACTTCTACCGATCAACCACCTGCGAGCTAACCGAAGGCCGCCCTGGTGACATATCCGGGCTAGGGAAGCCGTAGCCATTATCGGCCATTCTGGTGCAACGCCACGCGATCTTCGGGTTAGCCTTGTCTTCCCTTCCGACTATGCTTCATGATTGGCGGTGAGCCTTAGCACAACAAACCCAATCCCATCGAAATGCCACTAAAGGAAGCCAGAGAATGAATATCTTCAAGCAGACGCTCCTCGGCGCCATTGCCGTCGGCGCTGTGATGGGTGCCGCTGGCACGAGCCTCGCAGCGGATTCCATCAAAATCGCCGTGGCCGGCCCGTTCACGGGGCCCGTGGCACAGTACGGCGAAATGCAGAAAATCGGCGCACAGATGGCAGTCGATCGAATCAATGCGGCGGGCGGCATTGACGGCATGATGTTGGAAGCGGTCATGATGGACGATGTCTGCGAACCGAAGCAGGCCGTCGCGGTTGCCAACAATGTCATCAACGACGGCATCAAATTCGTCGTCGGACACCTCTGCTCCGGTTCTACCCAGCCGGCCTCTGAAATCTACGAGGACGAGGGCGTCCTCATGGTAACGCCCGCCTCAACCAACCCCGATATCACGGAGCGCGGCTTCCAACTCGTATTTCGGACCATCGGACTCGATAGTCAGCAAGGTCCGGTTGCCGGCCAATTCATCGCCGAGAAAATCAAGCCCGCACGGGTGGCCGTCATACACGACAAGCAACAGTACGGTCAGGGCATTGCGGAAGCGGTCAAGAACACAATCGAAGACGCTGGTATCGAGGTGGTGTTGTTCGAAGGCGTGAGTTCCGGTCAGACGGATTTTTCGGCGCTAATCACCAAGATGAAGAGCGCAAACGTGGATTTCGTCTACTACGGCGGCTATCACCCCGAATTGGGCCTGATTCTTCGCCAATCCAAGGAGCAAGGCTTTGATGCCCGCTACATGGGGCCCGAGGGAGTCGGCAACAAGGACATCAGCGCGATCGCCGGCGACGCCTCCGAAGGCCTGCTGGTAACGCTGCCCGCCGACTTTGTCGCCGTCGCGGAGAACGCGGACCTAGTCCAAGCGTTCAAGGACAAGGGCGAAGATCCCAGCGGCCCGTTTGTCATGCCTGCGTACGCCGCCGTCCAGATTATCGCGGAGTCCATCAAGGCGACGGGTGATACCGATACCCAGGCAATCGCGGAACATCTGCGCGGCAACACTTTCGAAACGCCAATCGGCGCCATCGCATTCGACGACAAGGGTGACCTGCAGGAATTCAATTTCGTGGTCTTCGAGTGGCACGCCGACGCGACCAAGACCGCCGTCGAGTGATCCCACTCGCCCAGTGACGGCCTAGCGCGCCCTCACATCATCCTGACCCCGTCCCGGGCGGCCTCGAGCTCGGGGCGGAGGTCGTTTCGACGAGCGTGACCCACCATGTCCGATACCGGTCTCCAATTCGTCCAGCAAGTCATCAACGGACTCACCCAGGGCAGTGTCTACGCGTTGATCGCCATCGGTTACACGATGGTCTACGGGATCATTGGAATGATCAATTTCGCACACGGCGAAATTTACATGATCAGCGCTTACGTCGGCCTGATCCTGATCACGGCATTGGGCCTGTTGGGTGTGCACGTGGTGCCCATCGTGCTCCTGGTCACCCTCGCCGTGACCATCGTCGTGACCAGCGGGTACGGTTGGGCGGTGGAGCGGGTTGCCTATCGGCCCCTGCGCGGCAGCCCAAGGTTAGTGCCGCTCATCACCGCCATCGGCATGTCAATTTTTCTCCAGAATTACGTGCAGCTTGCCCAGGGTGCCCGCAACGTCTCGTTGCAAGCGCTCGTCTCGGGAGGCTGGCGTTTCGGCGACCCGGGCGGATTCCAAGTCTATCTGTCGTACATGCAAGTGATCATCGGCGTCGCCACCGTCGTCGCCATGGTTATCCTGACGCTGTTCATCTCCCGCTCTCGGCTCGGTCGGGCCTGCCGCGCCTGCGCGGAGGACCGAGGCATGGCCAACCTACTGGGCATCGACACCGACCGGGTGATTGCCTCGACCTTCGTAATCGGCGCCAGCCTGGCGGCAGTGGCCGGCATTCTCGTCAGTCTTCAGTATGGCCTCATTCACCCATACATGGGCTTTATCGCAGGGTTGAAGGCCTTCACAGCCGCCGTGCTGGGAGGGATTGGAAGCATCCCCGGTGCCATGCTCGGCGGCATTATCTTGGGCATAACCGAGAGCTTCACTTCCGCGTATCTGACAACGGAATACAAGGACGTCGTCGCCTTCAGCCTGCTGGTGCTGATTCTTCTTTTCCGGCCGACCGGCCTGCTTGGTAAGCCGGACGTGGAGAAGGTCTAGTGGCGCCGCAAGTGCGGGACGCGGCCCTCGCCGCCGCTCTGATGCTGCTGTTGGCATTTCCCATCATGGGAATCAACATTGTGATTGACGGGCCCAACGTCGACCTCGAAGGCGAACCAATGCCAGTTGTGATCGCAGTCCTGGCAGTGTTTGTGGTGAGGCTGTTCCAAACCCCCATCGCCCGGGCATTTGGATGGGTCCGCCTACCGAATATCGTTCCCTCGCCAGAGCGCATGGAGAGCTATCGCCCGGCCATCTTGGCCGTCCTGATCGCGGTCGCGCTCATTTGGCCCTTCACCGCCTCCCGGGGTCCGGTGGACCTTGCCACCCTCGCCCTGACTTACGTGATGCTCGGCCTCGGCCTCAACATCGTCGTCGGCTTTGCCGGTCTGCTGGACCTGGGCTACGTGGCATTCTATGCGGTGGGCGCATACAGCTACGCACTGCTGTCCGAGTACTTCGGGTTGTCGTTCTGGGTCTGCCTGCCCATCGGGGCGTCAATTGCGGCGCTGTTCGGATTCATTTTGGGGTTCCCGGTCCTCAGACTTCGGGGAGATTATCTTGCCATCGTCACACTTGGCTTTGGGGAGATCATCCGTTTGATCCTCAACAACTGGGATTCGCTGACCAACGGCCCGAACGGTATCGGTAACATTCCGAAGCCCACGTTGTTCGGCCTAGAGTTTTCGCGTCGCGCCAGTACCGAGGGTGGAGCAACGTTCCACGAATTTTTCGGGCTTCCCTACAGTGGGGAAGACAAGGTGATCTTTCTCTATCTTTTGGCCACAGTGTTGGTTCTTTGCACGCTGTTCGTCATCAACCGGCTGATTCGGATGCCCGTGGGACGGGCATGGGAGGCTCTCAGAGAGGATGAGATCGCATCGCGTTCCCTGGGCCTGAATCCCACCGTCATCAAGCTGTCCGCGTTCACCATCGGCGCGAGTTTTGCCGGATTCGCGGGCTGTTTTTTTGCCGCTCGTCAGGGATTTATCGACCCGAAGTCCTTCGAGTTCATCGAGTCGGCGATCGTCCTGGCCATTGTCGTGCTCGGCGGGATGGGGTCGCAAGTCGGAGTGATTCTGGCCGCTGTAGCGCTGACCGTGCTCCCGGAAGTGGCGCGCGAATTCGAAGACTACCGAATGCTCATTTTCGGTCTGGTGATGGTACTCATGATGATCTGGCGCCCGCAGGGCCTGCTTCCGTCACGGCGCCCACGCCTGGAACTCCCGTCATGAGTTTGCTCGCCGTGTCGGACCTGATGATGCGCTTCGGCGGCCTAGTGGCCGTCGATCATGTCTCCCTCGACGTGCATCCGGGGGAAGTGGTCTCCGTGATCGGTCCCAACGGCGCTGGCAAAACCACCGTGTTCAACTGCATCAGCGGATTCTACCGCCCTACGGGGGGCCGCGTCCGCCTGAACGAGCACGAGATCCAAGGGCGTCCCAGCCACCAGATTGCACGACTTGGCCTGGTGCGCACGTTTCAGAACGTGCGCCTGTTCAAGAGCATGACCGTCTTGGAGAATCTCCTGGTCGCCCAGCATATTCGCGTCGACACCAATTTGATCTCCGGTCTGTTCAAGCTCCCGCGCTATCGGCGCAAAGAGCGAGAGGCCCTGGAACTCGCCGCATTCTGGTTGGAGATGGTTGGCTTGAGGGAGATGGCCAATCGCGAAGCAGGGAATCTTGCGTACGGCCAACAGCGGCGACTCGAAATCGCGCGCTGCATGGTTACTGGCCCGAAAATCCTGATGCTGGACGAACCGGCGGCTGGGCTAAATCCCCGTGAGACGAACGAGTTGGACGAACTCATCCTCAATTTGCGTCAGAATCACGGCGTGTCCGTACTCCTCATCGAGCACGACATGAAGCTGGTCATGGGAATCTCCGACCGCATCTACGTTGTCGATCAAGGGCGTCCGCTGGCCTACGGCGCCCCCGATCAGATTCGGAACGATCCTGCCGTGATAAAAGCCTACCTGGGTCAGGAGTAAGCCGTGTCAATGCTGGAGCTCGAAGACGTCCACACGAGCTACGGCCCGGTGGAAGCACTAAAAGGCGTATCGCTCACGGTGGAAAAGGGCGAGATCGTCACGCTGATCGGCGCCAACGGCGCGGGCAAAACCACCATGCTCATGACCATTTGCGGCGACCCTCAAGCCTCTTCGGGCCGCGTTCGCTTCGAAGGCAGGGACATCACACGCTCGAAGACCTCCGACATCATGAGATCCGGTTTGGCGATCGTACCCGAAGGACGGCGCATTTTTGCGGGTCTGACGGTGGAAGAGAATCTTCACATGGGTGCCTTTTTCGCTGACAAGGCGCGCATCGCCCAGGATCTGGAACGAGTGTTCGAGATTTTCCCGCGGCTGCGGGAACGCCGCTCCCAGCGGGGGGGAACATTGTCCGGTGGCGAGCAGCAAATGCTTGCGATCGGACGCGCCCTCATGAGTCGACCCGACATGCTGCTGCTGGACGAACCGTCCCTCGGTCTTGCGCCGCTGATCATCGCTCAGATTTTCGAGACGCTGAAAAAGATTCGCAGCGAGGGGATGACTGTGTTTCTCGTGGAGCAGAATGCACACAAGGCCTTGCAGCTAGCGGATAGAGGCTACGTCCTGGAGACGGGGCGCATCGTCCTCGCGGACTCGGGGGCGAACTTGTTGGTGAACCAGGAAGTCAGAAAAGCCTACCTGGGCGGTTAGCCGCGCGTCCGGACTCTACGGCGGAATGCCTCCGAGCTTCCGCCCTACGCGCTCCGCTGCACCATGTCCAAACTGGCGGGGTGGCAGCACCGCCGGTTCGTTCCACAATGATTTCCGCAATGGACCTTTGGGAAAGCGCCCGCAAGAGGAGCGCGGGCAGCGCAAAAGCGAAAGTTGTAGCCGTAGCGACAACTTGAGTGAAGAGCAAGTCAGGGCGAGCGAGAAACCGCCAGGTCCGGGGCAGGCCTTTGGCGGCGGTACACTTTGTACGCCACAACTGAGCCGCTAAACTGGACATAAACTTATACCGATCAACCACCTGCGAGCTAGCCGAAGGCCGCCCTGGTGAAATATCCGGGTTAAGGCAATTTGCCGATCACGGCCAAAGAAACTACTTATTAGTGACCAACCCGCGAATTTCGCGGCACGCGTCATTGCCGACGAAACGCTCCCTGTGATGTGCGGGTTCCAGCGCGCGCTCGCCCTGGTGATGTGCCGGCGCAGCGTTCCATCATCCGCCATTGATCGCATTGCAACTTCTCGGAGAGCCCGACATGCCCCTCGCGAATGTCTCGCACGACGACCGATACGTCCTCGAGTCCGGCCGGATTTACCTCAGTGGCGTCCAAGCCCTGGCACGGCTGCCGATCATGCAGCGGCGTCGCGACGTGGCTGCGGGCCTGAACACCGCGGGATTCATTTCCGGCTACCGGGGCTCACCGCTGGGTGGGCTGGATCAGAATCTGTGGAAAGCTCGCAAACATCTGGACGCCCACCACGTGCGCTTCCAACCCGGGCTGAACGAAGACCTTGGCGCCACAGCCGTGTGGGGCTCGCAGCAACTGAACCTGTTCCCAGGCGCCCAATACGACGGGGTGTTTGCCATGTGGTATGGGAAGGGTCCCGGGGTAGACCGCACCGGTGATGTTTTCAAACATGCCAACTTCGCAGGCAGCTCGCGCTACGGCGGCGTGCTGGTTGTCGCCGGCGACGATCACGCCTGCAAGTCCTCGACTCTGCCGCACCAGAGCGAGTACGCGTTCATGGACGCGCACATTCCCGTGCTCAATCCAGCCGGTGTCGACGAGATTCTGGATTTTGGCCTGATCGGTTGGGCGCTGTCGCGCTACTCCGGCCTGTGGGTGGGGATGAAGACGATCGCCGAAACCGTGGACTCCTCGGCCTCGGTCACCGTCGACCCGACGCGTATTGTCATTGCCGAGCCAGAGGACTTTGATCTGCCTGCCGGCGGACTCTCCATTCGCTGGCCGGACAAGCCGCTCGACCAGGAAATGCGGCTGCAGAAGTACAAGCTTTATGCGGCGCTCGCGTTCGCGCGTGCAAATCGTCTCGATCGGCTGGTGATGGACGCGCCCGAGGCGAGACTTGGCATTCTGACCACGGGCAAGAGCTATCTCGACGTACGCCAGGCATTGGAGGATCTCGGCATCGACGCGCGCCGCGCTGCCGAAATCGGGCTGCGGCTCTACAAGGTTGGCCTGAGCTGGCCGCTCGAGCGCGAGGGTGTCCGCCGTTTTGCCGAGGGGCTGGAAGAAATCCTTGTGGTCGAGGAGAAACGTGCTGTGCTGGAGAACCAGCTGAAGGAGCAGCTCTATAATTGGCGCGAGGACGTGCGTCCTCGGGTAATCGGCAAATTCGACGAGTCCGAGGAGTGGATTCTGCCTTCGACGGCAGAGCTCACTCCGGCGCGCATTGCGCGGGTCATCGCGAAACGAGTCGCGCGCGTGCACGAGAGCCCCGAAATTGAGCGCCGCCTGCGTTTCTTAGTCGAGAAGGAGCGCTCGCTGGCCAAGCCGAGGCGCCTGATAGAGCGTACCCCGCACTTCTGCTCCGGGTGCCCGCACAACACCTCAACGAGACTTCCCGAGGGCTCCCGTGCGCTCGCGGGGATCGGCTGCCACTACATGGTCACCTGGATGGACCGCTCCACCGCGACGTTTACGCAGATGGGTGGTGAGGGAGTGCCGTGGATTGGCCAAGCGCCGTTCACTGACGAGCGTCACGTGTTCGCCAACCTGGGCGACGGCACCTACTTCCACTCTGGTCTGCTCGCCATTCGGGCCGCGCTCGCCGCCGGTGTCAACATCACCTACAAGCTCCTCTACAACGACGCAGTCGCCATGACCGGCGGGCAACCGGTCGACGGCACCCTGACCGTCGATCGCATTACCCGTCAGCTTGCTGCCGAGGGTGTGAAACGCATCGTGGTGGTCAGCGACGAACCGCAGAAGTACCCACGCGACATGGACTTCGCTCCCGGCACCACGGTTCACCCACGTGTCGAGCTCGAACACCTGCAGCGCGAATTGCGCGAGGAACCCGGCTGCTCGGTGCTGGTGTACGACCAGACCTGCGCGGCGGAAAAACGACGCCGGCGCAAACGCGGCAAGCTCGCCGATCCAGCGAAACGGGCATTCATCAACGCCGCGGTGTGCGAAGGGTGCGGGGATTGCGGTGATGCGTCCAACTGCCTCTCAGTGGTGCCGCTGGAGACGCCTTTGGGGCGCAAGCGGGCCATCGACCAGTCCGCGTGTAACAAGGATTTTTCCTGCGTCGATGGGTTTTGCCCCAGTTTCGTCACCGTATACGGCGCCGAACCCCGTAAGCCGAAACCGGCGTCCGCCGAGGAATTCGCCGAGATTCCCGAGCCGAGTCTGCCGTCGTCCGCGACCCCTTACGGCATACTGGTAACCGGGATCGGGGGCACGGGAGTGGTCACCATCGGTGCGCTGCTCGGTGCGGCCGCGCACCTCGAGGGTAAGGGCGTGTCCGTGCTCGATCAGACGGGGTTGGCGCAAAAATATGGCGCCGTCACCAGCCACATCCGCATCGCGGACGACCCCGCCAAACTGCACGCGGTGCGCATCGCCGCCGGCGGCACCAATTTGTTGCTGGCCTGCGACTTGGTGGTTGCCGCCAGCGCGGAGGTGCTCGGCAAACTCGACGCCGAGCGCAGCCACGCGGTAATCAACCGCCACGAGCAAATGCCAGCCGCGTTCACTCATGCACCCGATCTCGCCTTCCCGGGCGAGGACATGGTTCGCACCATCGCCGAGTCCGTAGTCGCCAGTCACACCCTGGAAGCCACCGACCTCGCCACCCGGTTGATGGGCGACGCCATCGCCGCGAATCTGTTCATGATCGGTTTCGCGTACCAGAAAGCGCTTGTGCCGGTCTCCAGTGAAGCGATCGAGTGCGCTATCGAATTCAACGGTGTGTCCGTCGATGCCAACAAGCAGGCGTTCCTTTGGGGCCGCCGCGCCGCCCATGATCTCGAGGCCGTGCAGGCACTGGCGAGGCCGAGTATCGAGCCTTCGCCCGAGCGCTTCCCCAACACGCTCGATGAACTCATCGAACACCGAAAAGCTCATCTCACAGCGTACCAAAATGCCAAACTTGCCAAGCGCTACGCGGACCTGGTCGAACGGGTCCGCAGCGCGGAGCAGCGTGTCAGCCCCGAGCTCCAGGGCCTCGCCGAAGCGGTGGCGCACAATTACGCCCGCCTGCTCGCCTACAAGGACGAGTATGAAGTGGCCCGCCTGTACACGGACGGCCGATTCCAACAAGCGCTCGAAAAGCAGTTCGAGGGCGAATACACACTCAAGCTGCACTTGGCTCCGCCAATTCTCGCCAAACGCGATCCAACCACCGGCCGACCCAGGAAACGTCAATTTGGCCCCTGGATACTCAAGGCCATGGGCCCACTGGCACGGCTCAAGATTCTCCGCGGGACGGCGCTCGATCCCTTTTCGCGTAATCCGGAGCGGGTGACCGAACGGGCGCTGATCCACGACTACGAGCGCACCATGGACGCGCTGCTGGGGGCGCTCACCGAGGAGAATCACCGCACGGCGATCGAAATTGCCCGGATTCCCGAAACAATCCGCGGCTTCGGCCACGTAAAAGCAGAGAATCTCGAGCGCGCGAAAGACCGTGAGAGACGGTTGCTTAGTGTGCTTCTCCGACCGGGGGCTGGGCCGCCGTGCGCCGACGCGGCGTGAACACATCTGTTTTGGTGCGCCGGTATCTCTGCAATTCGGGATGCTATCGAAAGCATTCGCCGATTCAATGTCTTCCACGGATCATGAAACAATTATGAACGTCTTCCAGCACCCCGACTTCGCGGGGCACGAGCAAGTTGTTTTCTGCCACGATGAAGACACGGCCCTTCGCGCCCTGATCGCCGTCCACAACACCAACCTTGGCCCTGCTCTCGGCGGCATTCGCATGTGGCCGTACACGAGCGAGGGGGAGGCGTTGCGTGACGTACTCCGCCTATCTCGCGGCATGACCTACAAGTCCGCCCTCGCCGGGCTGCAATTGGGCGGAGGAAAGTCCGTCATAATCGGCAATCCGAGGACGGAGAAAACTCCCGAGTTGATCAGGGCCATGGGTAAGGCAATCGATCGGCTTGCTGGTCGCTACATCGGCGCGGAAGACTCGGGGACCACCGTGTCGGACTTGAAAACGATGTCCGAGGTGACCACGTCGGTTGCCGGGATCGTGGACAAGGAAGGCGCGGCGGGCAAACGAAGCGGCGATCCCTCGCCCGCCACCGCCTACGGCGTGTTCGTTGGTATTCGGGCCACGGTCAAATACCGTCTGGGACGTGACGATCTCGGCGGATTGACGGTTGCAATACAAGGTGTGGGGAACGTGGGCTACCGCCTGGGTGAGTATCTGAAAGAAGCGGGCGCAGAGCTCTGGATCACGGACATCTACGACGACCAGCTGGAACGCGCGTCCAAGGAGCTGGCAGCGCAAGTGGTCGCCCCGGACGATATTTTTGCTCTCGACGTGGACGTATTCGCCCCCTGTGCGATGGGTTCCGTTATCAACGACAGCTCCTTGAGCCAACTGCGCGCGAAGGTGATTGCGGGCGCCGCGAACAATCAGCTGGCTGAGAACCGTCACGGCATCGAGCTCATGCGTCGCGGCATTCTCTACGCACCGGACTACGTGATCAACGC
>JBFGYN010000115.1:0-10063 GCA_041587415.1 Candidatus Competibacterales bacterium
CACATGACCCTCTGTCACAGCAACGTTACCCCCGACTGGAAACTCCGCCCGACTGAAATATTGGACTGGGGCGCAGATCAAGCGTCACCGTCCCGAGGCCCCACCCAGAAATGTGGGTTGTAGGCAATTTCCCACAGATAACCATCCGGATCCTTGAAGTAGCCGCTATAGCCCCCCCAATCTGCCGCCCGTGGTGCCTTGACCAGCGCGGCACCGGCTTGAACGGCCTGAGCCATTACTTCGTCGACTTCGGCTTCAGACTCGACGTTGTGAGCGAGCGCGAAGGACGCGCACCGATCACCCGCCGGCGAAACACCGGCATCTGCCGCCAGCGCCTCGCGCCCGAACAACCCGAGCCAGGTGCCATTCAGAGTAAAGAACGCCACTTCCGGCGGTGATTCCATTCGAGGAAATCCGAGGCCTTCCTCGTAGAACCTGACCGATGCGCCAAGATCGTCAACACCCAGCGTTATCATGCTTATACGTGGATTCACAAGTACATGCTCCTGTCCGCGCCTGGATATCATGTCTAGCCCGAACGTTGCACCAGGACGCTCAGATTTGGGCAATTGCGTCAAGGAAAACAGTGAGTTCTGCATATAGTAGCCATTGACACTCTGTCACCGGGGGCGCAATCCGGTTTTTCGCGGGTTCTGGCCACCCATCTCGTGCGATCACACAAGCTGATCCAGCCAGTCCTCCGGGAAGATCTCGAATCCCGTTGCAACGTTCGACTGAGCGCTGGCTGCGCTACCGTGTCGTCACCCGTCGACGTAGTCACTCGAATGTGTCGTCGAAAAAGGCAACGATCTCCAGGTTGAACTTCCGATGCAACGTTTCGGGCTAGCGGTGCTGATCCACAAGGATGGGATTTCCGTCAGGGTCCACAGCGACAAAACTGCCCGGTCCGGTCGTGCTCTCGTCAACCTCGGCCAATAACTCGACACCCTGCGCTTTTGCCTGACGCTGCAGTTCACGGATGTCAGTAAACCTCTCGAGCTCCGTCGCGTTCTTGTCCCATCCGGGATTGAAAGTCAGGGTATTCTTTTCGAGAATGCCTTGAAATATTCCGATCACACTGTCGCCGTTCTTGAGAATCAGCCAATTTTGCGAGCCATCTCCTGCAACGACCGCAAAGCCGAACTTTTCGTAGAAGGCCCTCGAGGTCTCAATATTCTTCACGGCCAAGCTGATTGAAAATGCGCCCAGGTCCATGATTCACTCCCATGGGAATTCGCTAGCGTGAGACTGCAGACGCGTACTCCGTACACGCCTTGAACGAGGAAGCTGGCGACGACGATTTCCCCATGAACGATTTTTCGGGCAGTCGGACAATCGCGTTCCAAAGCCCAGACCCGAGCCGCTCAGCGACGGGCGAATCGGCACCCGATCTGGGGAAGCCCCGATCTGTTCGCTACTTGACCGTGATACAGGTGCACGGCGCGAGCTGACTGACCTTGTGGGACACGCTGCCAAGCAAGAGGCCTTTCAAGGTTCCCAAACCGCGCGACCCAACGATGATGCAATCGACACCGCCTGCCTTCGCCCGATCGAGGATCGCCTTGGCGGGATCTCCGTCCGCCACCAACCTGCTCACCTGCTTGATGCCCTTGCGCCTCGCCTCTTTCTCGGCCAACTCCAAGATCCTTTCAGCGAGGTCCGATCGCACGCGGTACGCCCGCTCATGTTCAGCACCGACTCCAAGATCCGTCGCCATATTGCCCATGACGTCGAGTTCCGGCGGATTCGCACGACTGGTCCCGCCGAGATGCTCCGCTTCGGCCATCCGCTTCAGCTCATCCGGCAGCGTCTCCTCCGAGATGGCGCTCATGAGGTCGAGCGCGGAGCCCCCTACGGCCGCAAGTTCGATCGCCAGCCGGACGGCTTTGCTGCCATGGGCAGACCCATCGGTTGCGGCGAGAATGTGCTTGAACACGAGCGCGTCCCTCCAAGATTGATCCACTTCTTACCAAGATAGTCCAACGGCGACCGGATGGATTTGACTTCCGTCAGACATGGCGTCGAATCACAAATCGACGAGGAATTGGAGAAACTTCTCCACCTCAGCGGTATCGCGCAGACAATGACTGGCGCTGGTGGGTTTCGATTCGGTGCCGACTACCACCCCCAGCCCGAAATTTGCGATCTCATGGAAGGCGTCCTCATCCGTACGATCGTCGCCGATGAAAATCGGCACATGGCGCTGGCCGCCAATGTTCATTTGACCCAGCAACCACGACACCGCCCGACCCTTGTGCCAGTCCAAGTCGGGTCGAATCTCGAGAACCCGCTTTCCGCCGTGGGTGGCGAGGTCAGGAAAGCGCTTGGAGACTCGCGCCACTTCGTCGGAGACACGGTCGAGGTGGTGATCGGCGACATGCCGGTAGTGCACGCTCAGTGAGTAGCCCTTGTGCTCCACCCGCGCGCCCTTCACGGGCCGGAGCGTTTCGATCAGTTCGTCGTGAGCGGCCGCTACGGACGGCTTGAATGCTTCGCCCCTGTTCATGGACTTGGGCGGGTCACCGGGCCCGAGGATCTCGAATCCGTGATTTCCCGCGAAGTAGAGGCCCTCGACACCGACCCGCAAGCGAATGTCTTCCAGGGCCCGACCACTGACGATAGCCACCGGGAATCGTGCCGCCAGACTGCGAAGCGTGCCCCGCGTCGCCTGCTCGAGTTCCGCATTCTCCGGTTGATCCGCGATCGGTGTCAGGCACGCTGTCGTAGTCGATGAACACGGCGACCGGCCGGCCGCCCAGCCGCGCTCGGATTTGCGTACGGCTCTCGAGGGCATTGGGAAGTGTGTCAGAATTCTGCGTCATGGCGGAATGACCTAGGATGGGAGACATTATCGAGCTCGATGGGCAAAGGTGCCCCAACAGGCAAATTTCGTCCCAGTCGAGTCACCGCTGGCCCAGACCATGTCCCAATGTCCGAGGCACCATGCATGCCAACGCCCGTTGGTCCGCCGATTCCCTACGGGACGCCCCGCAACGCCGTCAGATACTCGTTGCGCCACCACTCCACACTGTCATGACGCAGCCGCTCCATCGAGGACTGCCATCGTTCCACGCGCTCGCCTATGGGCATTCGCAGAGCTCTTTGCAGAGCTTCGGCGGTGCCTTCGGTATCGTACGGGTTTACGATTACGGCCTCGGTCAACTGCTGGGCAGCGCCGGTAAATCGGGAAAGGACCAGCACGCCCGGGTCGCTGGGATCCTGGGCTGCAACATACTCCTTCGCGACCAGATTCATTCCGTCGCGCAGCGGCGTCACCAGTCCGATGCGACTCGCGCGGTACAGGCCCGCGAGCGCCCTCCGGCTGAGGCCGCGGCAGAGATAGCGAATCGGGGTCCAGTCGAATTCACCGAACCTGCCGTTGATGTTGCCCGCCATTTCCTCGAGTTCGCGTCGAAGGTCTACATAGTCTTCGACTTCCCCGCGAGACACGGGTGCGATTTGCATCAAGGTCACATGGCCCCGATTTTCCGGATAGGATTCAAGGAGTTTTTCGAAGGCCCGGAATCGGTCCGGTAGCCCTTTGGTGTAATCCAGACGGTCCACGCCGATTATCTGATCCTGGCCATGCAGCACGTCCGTCATGCGTACGAATCGCCCGATCGACTCCTCGCTGGCGGCCATTTCGGCGAAGTTCTCGGCGTCGATGCCTATGGGAAAAGCGCGAACTTCGATTGTGCGACCAAACGCCTCTACGTGGTGATCGTCAACGATTCGACCATCGATCTCCTGCACGCAATAGTTGACGAATTCCCGGCGATCCGACTCCGTTTGGAAACCCAGCAGGTCGTAGGCGAACAGTGACCGCACGAGCGAATCGTGAACAGGGAGGGTCACGAGAATCTCGGGCGCAGGAAAAGGGATGTGGAGAAAAAAACCGATGCGCTGTTGACAGCCCATGCGCCGCAAATACGAGGCGAATGGGATGAAGTGATAATCGTGTACCCAGACCAGGTCGTCCGGTCGGAGCTGCTGCATCAAGGTCTGTGCGAACTGGGAATTGACACGCTGATACCCTAAGTAGAACGCCCGCTCGAACTGACTCAAGTCGATACGATAGTGAAACAGCGGCCAGAGTGTCTGATTCGCGAAACCATTGTAATAGGCATCGAGTTCATCCTGGCTGAGATCGAGGGTCAGCAGTGTCAGCGGTCCCGCCTGCTCCTTTCGCACGTGCCCATCTGTGACCTCGCGCACCTTTCCGCTCCAGCCAAACCAGATGCCACCGGTCTCGCGCAAAGCGTCCACGAGCGCAACGGCGAGCCCGCCGGCGGCTTTGGCGGCGGCACGGACGGGACCAACCCGGTTCGATACGATGACGAGACGGCTCACACAGTTTCTTCCCAGCGCTCACTCAAGCGCATTGCGCCATTGATAATCCCCACCAGCGAGTAGGTTTGTGGGAAATTGCCCCACAGTTCGCCGCTGATTGGGTCGGTATCCTCCGACAACAGTCCGAGTCGATTGCGAGCCGCCAGCATGGACTCGAAAATCTCCCTGGCCTCGTGGATTCGGCCGAGCCGCGCAAGCGCGTCGATGTACCAAAAGGTACAAATGTTGAAAGCGTTCTCCGGCTCTCCGAAGTCGTCCGCCGCGGCGTATCGAAACAAGTGCTTCCCGCGGCGCAGCGCCTGTTCGATTCCGTCCACTGTCGACACGAATTTCGGATCGCTTGGATCGAGAAACCCCACTTCCGCCATGAGCAGCAGACTCGCATCGAAGGTATCGCCCCCAAAACTCTCCATGAACGCCTGGCGCTGCGAATTCCAAGCCGACGATACGATGGTGCCGTGAATCTGGACAGCACGGGTATGCCATTTCGCCGCCCGGTCTTCCAATCCCAGGTGCCGGGCAATCTTCGCCAGGCGGTCGCAGGCCGCCCAACACATCAGACTGGACGACGTATGAACCCGTGCCCGGGTTCTCAGCTCCCACATTCCGGCATCCGGTTGATCGTGGAGTCGCACCGCCTGCTCGCCAATCGTCTCCAGCCGGTGGAAATCTTCCATGTTCCCCGGTCGGAACAGGCGCTTGTCGAAGAATGCCTGGGAGGTGGCGAGAATCACGTTCCCGTAAACGTCGTGTTGGGAGTGCTCGTGGGCCTGGTTGCCGACCCGTACCGGACCCATACCGCGATATCCTGCCAGGGAAGTCACTTCCCGCTCGATCAGCTTGTCCTCCAAGCCGATGCCGAAGACAGGCTGGAGATGACTGCCGTCAGCGGTGCTGGCAATGTTTCGCAGGTAGCGGAGATAGTCCTCCATGGTTCCCACTTCGGCAAGGCTGTTCAGTGCCCGGACCACGAAGAATCCATCTCTCAACCAGCAATAGCGGTAGTCCCAGTTCCTCCCTGAATGGGCAGCCTCCGGCACGCTTGTGGTCATCGCCGCGATGATGGCGCCGGTCTCCTCGAACGAGCAGAGCTTGAGCGTCACCGCCGCGCGAATCACCGCCTCTTGCCACTCCAGTGGCAGCGCCAGGCGCCTCACCCACCTGCGCCAGTAGCCGGTCGTCTGCTCCTGAAACGCCAGCGCCGTTGCTTCGATGCCGCTGGACAGAGTCTCGTCCGGGCCCAGGATAAAGCTCACGGGCTCCTCGAGAATGAACGGGGTTTCGTTCAACACGTAGGTGACCGGGGCGTTGGTGGTTACACGAAACGTCAGACCGCTGCTGACATAGCGGATGTGATTGCTGCCGTGGGTAATCTCTGGCGCGGAGGCGCCCCAGTCGAATCGGGGCCGCAGTCTGATTTGTACCCTTGGGGACCCGGATATGGGCCTGACTCGCCGCACGTGGCACATGGGTCGAAACATCCGCCCAAGTTGAAGAAACCTCGGTGCGAAATCGGTAATCTCGACTGCGTTTCCGTTGGAATCGAACAGGCGCGTTGCAAGCACGGCCGTGTTCTCGATGTAGTTCTGCTCGGTACGAACGGCATTTTCGAGGTCGATGCTGTAGACGCCATCGTGGGAATCGTCGTTCAGCAGGCTGCTGAATACCGGATCCCCGTCGAACCGTGGAAGGCAGCACCAAACCATTCTTGCGCGCCGGTCGATAAGCGCGCCATAACTACAGTTGCCGATAACGCCGAGTTCCAGTGACGACAAGTAGTAGTGCCCCCTTGCGCAGAGGTGAGTTGACCGTTGGCGGACAGACGTCTCAGCATGATTTCGACGCGCAGGCGAGGTGTCAACCCCGGCATGGGGTGATACGATCGCCGCGATTGCCGTTTCTGCCGCCTGTTTTTGTCTCTTCCGTTACGATCGCGCAGTCACATCACACCCAGAATCAGGAGATCGAATCATGCCCGGCGCAATCCGCTTTCATGAATCCGGAGGACCAGAGGTGCTCAGATGGGAAGAGGTAGAGGTCGGCAAGCCCGCCGCCGGTGAGATTCAGGTACGCAACCGCGCCGTCGGCCTCAACTTCATCGACGTCTATCACCGGTCCGGCCTTTACCCGGTGTCGCTGCCGAGCGGAATCGGCCTGGAAGGGTGTGGGGTGGTCGAGGCGGTCGGCGCCTCGGTAACGGACTTCTCGGTCGGCGACCGTGTAGCGTATGCCAACCCGCCCCTCGGTGCCTACGCGGAACTCCGCAACATGCCGGCGGATCGAGCGATCGGCGTTCCGGACGCGATTGACGACTCCACGGCGGCCGCCATGATGCTGCAGGGTTTGACGGCCCAGTATCTGCTTCGGCGCACCTGTCGCGTGGAGAAGGGCGATACGATTCTGTTCCACGCCGCCGCCGGGGGCGTGGGGTTGATTGCCTGCCAATGGGCCAAGGCCCTCGGTGCAACGGTGATCGGCACAGTGGGTAACGACGACAAGGCGGAACTCGCACGCCGCCACGGCTGCGATCACACTATCGTGTACAACCGCGAGGACTTCGTGCAGAGGGTCCGCGAAATCACCGACGGCCAGGGCGTCCGTGTCGTCTACGACTCGGTGGGTAAGGACACGTTCACGGGCTCTCTCGACTGCCTACGCCCCCTCGGAATGATGGTTTCCTACGGCAACGCGTCGGGGCCTGTGCCGCCTTTCGACATGGGGGTGCTGGCTACAAAGGGCTCTCTTTTTCTGACCCGCCCTACCCTGATGACCTACACCGCGAAACGCTCTGACATGCTGGCGATGGCCGGTGAACTGTTCGATGCCGTGACCAGCGGAAATGTCAAGATCGAGGTCAATCAGAGCTACCCGCTGGCGGATGCTGCGAAGGCCCACCGGGACCTGGAGGCCCCAAACACGACCGGATCGACGGTGCTGCTTCCATGAGGCGCTCCATGATATGGGTGCCTGTCCAACTCCGATCCAGACGCGACAGCCTCCTCGGAATGAGATGAGCCCCCGGCGCCGGTCACACCCGAATGATATCGAGCCCGAGCCCCGCGTTCTGATCCAAGGTCTTGGCATCGCTCACGACGGCGATGCTCGCCCGCTCCGGCACCAGATACTGCTCGGCCACTCTCCGGAGGTCGTCGATTGTGACGTCCAGCACCCGACGGCGGAAGAGTCGGCGCCGCTCCGGTGTGCGGCCGTGCAGCTCGGCGAAATAGGCACTCACCGCTTCACCCGCCGGGGAGTTAGGCCGGTCGATGCTGCCGATGACGCCCAGAATTGCCTCCTCGACGACGCGAAACGCGTGCTTCTCCCTTTTCAACCACTCCACGGACCGGTCGAAATCTTCGAGTGTCTCGGCAAGGCGCGGATCTCGATACGAAAAGAATCGAAACGCGCCGGAATCGGAATCGTATCCGGCGCCAGCCCCGTAGGCACCCCCCTGTTCCCGGATCGCACGGTGCAGGAAGCCGTTTCTGAGCAACGGACCGAGCACCGTCAGAGGCGCCGCATCCGGGTGGCCCTGGGAGACGGTGGGATAGGCTTTTGCCGCGAAATTCACCTGAGTGCTGGTTGCCCAGCCCTGGCGAACGATACCGGCTGCGGGCGCAGGCGCGAACAGCGCGTCATCCGTAGCCTCCACGCCCGCGCGCCACGTGGCCGCCACCGCTGCTTCGATCGGTGCCCGAAGATCGGCCTCTGCCACCAGGAGCAACATTCGCCGCGCCGTGGTGTCCAGGCGCTTGCCAAGACGCGTCAGACGGTCGGCGAACGATTCCAGTTCCCCGTCCTTGGACAAGTCCGCGTCGAGCCGCTTGAGCCACTGAAGACCCTGCAGACCATCCCACCGTTGCGTCAACGCCGCGACCGGGCTTAGGCCTGCGCTCGCGGCCAACATGGCGAGCACGTGACCCTGCTGGGTCACGCCCATTTCCCGTTGCGCCCGGCTCTCGGATACCAGCTCTCGAAGTTTCTTCAGCTCGTCGAAACGTGCGCTGTTCCAGGTTTCTCTCAGTAATTCCGTTAGCGCTCCGTGATTGCGTGCCAGCGCTTTGCCGGACAGGACGAATAGATCTCGCGTCGTCGTGACGTCGTCTGCTCCGCCGCTGAGTGTGCAGCGGCCGCCGATACCACCGGTGACGGCAGCCTGCCGGGCCTGGGTCGTTCGATAATCCCGGCCAGCGGATCCCACCTCCCCGATGCACTCGCAATACAACGGCAGGGTATCGATCAATTCTTCGTCCAGCTCCGGAATGTCCACGACGATCTGCTGGTAAACCATGCCGTTGGTGGCGGCAGCAAACCAGCTCGCCTCCATACCGGCGAGGAGCGATGTCTCGCCTTGCGCAATGGCGCGGTCAGTCGGCACGTCTTCGAGCCCGACGCGAGGGAGAATTTCGGGATCGTCCTCGCGCATTTGCCGCTCGGCCAGCGCGCGCGCTCGCTCGATGATGGCCTGTCGATGCGTCTCGTCCAATTCGGCATTCAGGGCATTCAGCCTGACGCGCTCCTGCTCGCGCTTGCGGTCGCTCAAGCCGGGATCGGGTGCCATGGTCAAGCGGACACGATGGGCATTGTGCAGCAGTTTTTCCCGCACCAGATTCTTGATGAATTCGGGATTCTGGATGTTTTGTCGGAGCTCGGACAGGATCGGATCGATGTCGAGCACGGCAACCGGATCGCCTCCGTGCAGTGTGGGCGCTAACGTGTTCACCATGAGTCGCAAACCGTAGGGGAAGCCGCCACTGTGAATCTCGCGTTGGGATAACTCGAGCTGGTGGAGCACGGCTTCGAGCTGCTCCAATGCCACGCCGTTCGCGGCGACGTCTTCCAGCGTCTCGAGAATCAGTTTCTCCACGGCCCCCGCCCGCGCCGGCTCCGAGCCCTCGAGACCGCACACAAAGGTCATTTCACGGGTCGAATCGTCGACACCGCACAGCTCCGATGGCGAGGTACCCAAATCGCTCGTTTCGAGCGCATGGCGCAATGGCGAAGAGCTGTTGTCGAGCAACACACCCGACAGAAGATGGCAGGTCAAGGCTTCCCGCACGTCCGGGATTCGGCCCAGCAGCCAGCCGAGCACGACGTGGGTCTTGTTACGGGTGTCCGTCTCGTCCTCGAGGGCGTAGTACTCGACGGCCGCCTGCGGTGCTTGAAACCGGCGCTCGTCGGGAACGGCAAGGTTGAGGTCCTCGCTCCGGAAACGCTTCAGGGCGCAATCGTGGATGAAACGCTGGTGTTCTTCTGGCGGCAGATTTCCGTAGGTCATGAATATCGCGTTCGACGGGTGATAGTGCCGAGCGTGAAATGCCTTCAGCTGCTGGTAGGTGAGGTCTGGGATCGATTCTGGCTCGCCGCCACTGTTGAAGTGATATGTGGTGGTGGGGAAAATTCGGGATTGGAGCGCGTGCCAAACCTGGCTGATCGGTGAGCTCATCGCCCCCTTCATTTCATTGAAGACCACGCCCTTGAACTCCAGCGGGCTGGCCGGGTCTTCAGGGTCTTGGAACTCGATTCGATGCCCCTCCTGAGCAAAATCCAGCTCGTCCAGACGCGGAAAAAACACACAATCCAGATAGACTTGCAGCAGATTGTAGTAGTCCTTCCGGTTCTGACTCGCAAACGGGTAGGCGGTCCAATCACTGGATGTGAACGCGTTCATGAACGTGTTCAGCGACCGCCGGGTCATCATGAAAAACGGATC
>JBFGYN010000116.1:0-10018 GCA_041587415.1 Candidatus Competibacterales bacterium
AGGGACCCCGGATGCTGGCGAAATATCCGGGCTAGGGCACGCGGTGGGTTTGGAGCGGATAACCTCGCTCCTTGTAGTAGCGAAAACGTTCCCGCGATGCCGTTCGAACATCCGGGTCCGCGTCCACCAACTCCGCCATTCGTTTGAAGCGACCAAAGAACGAAGGCACATCGGCTGCGAGATTGATGAGCATGTCCGGGTCGACTTGTGGGTCGTCCACGTTGCCGATTTGAATCGGTGCCGGATAGGTGTCGGGGCCGCGATTGATCTCATGGGGAAGAAAGCTTTCGTCGCGGAATGTCCAGAGCAACTCGTCGAGTTGTTGGACCAGAACGTCGGAATCCGCATGTACGTATACGCTATGCCCCTGTCGGAATGCCTTCTCCGCCAGGCGGCAGGCCAGCCGCAGGCGCGCGTCGCCACCGCCGTCGTCCAGCACGTAGAAGTCGATGCGGGTCACTTGTCGATACCAGGGAAAGCCGTCGAGTTGAGCCAATCTGCCACCACGTCGACCAGGCGACTTGTCGCGGTGTCGCCCGTGAAATAGTGGTCGGCTTCGTCGATGACCAGCTGCCGAGATGAACGGTTCCCGGCCGATTCGATTGCCGCTTGCCGCTCGGGCGCCATGCGCACGACGGCGGGATACTCCTTCGCGCCGTATACGTCGAGAACGGGCACCCGCATGGCGGCCAGGGGGAAGGGCTCACGCATGGGTTGTCCCAAATCCGTCGCGCCCATGCCGATTCCCACGAATGCGTCGATGTCCGCGTCCGAGCGCATCCTCACGTAGGCCATGGCCATGTGCACGCCGCAGCTGTGCGCGACCAGCGCCACTGGCCCGTCGGACTGCTCTCTAGCATAGCGAATGGCGGCGTCGATGCGTGGAAAAGCTTCCGGAAATATGGGCTCGTAGTCGTAGTATTTTGCGTCCACCGCCAACACCGGGAGTTGGATGGACAGTGTGTGCCACCCACGCTCGGCGAGCCCAGATCGAATCGGCCCGGCGACCAGCGGCCAGTCCGGATGAAAACCACGCCCGTGGAGAACGATGGCGGAGCCGGCCGGCTCATCGGTCTCCGATTCGGTGTAGATTGCAAAAAACGCTTGGCCATCGGCATCCAGCTGAATCGGGTCGCCAAAAACGATCGTGTCTTCGATTTCCGACACGAGCCTCCTTTCCCGCTCCAAGTCCGAGGCGAAAGTCGAATAGGCCAGGAGGAAAGATAGCGTAACGAGCGAAATTCGGATCATCGGTGTGCATCAATGTTGTCCCGGAGCCAGTATCCTGTGACCAAGCGTGGCGGAGCAACCGTTTCGCGTTGCCGGAGGGGGGCGATGTGCTAGAATCTGCGCCCTTCGAAATCCGCACAGCAGCGGGCTTACCTCTTTGTGAACCAATGACTTCCGGACGGAGCGATTGTATGGCTGTGGAACGCACACTCTCCATTATCAAACCTGATGCGATCGCGAAAAACGTGATTGGCGAGATCGACCGCCGTTTCGAGAAGGGCGGACTCCGAATCATCGCAGCGAAGATGCTCCATCTCACCCGCGAGCAAGCGGGTGAGTTCTATGCCGTGCACCGGGAACGCCCGTTCTACAGTGATCTCGTCGATTTCATGACCTCCGGTCCGGTCCTGGTCCAGGTGCTCGAAGGTGAGAATGCCATTGCGCGACATCGCGATATCATGGGCGCCACAAACCCCGCGGAGGCAGCACCGGGAACGATTCGAGCGGACTTCGCTACCACGATCGACGAGAATGCCGTGCATGGATCCGATGGCCCCGAAACAGCCCGGAGCGAAGTGGCCTTCTTCTTCACCGACGATGATATCTGTCCGCGTACCCGGTAAAGCGATGACGCCGTCGCACCGGATAAATCTACTCGATTTCGATCGACACGGGCTCGAGGGGTTCTTCGGCGGCCTCGACGAGAAGCCGTTCCGTGCACGGCAGCTCATGCAGTGGATCTACCAGCGTGGCGTCACCGAATTCGAACCGATGAGTGACTTGAGCAAGTCCCTGCGGGCGCGACTCTCCGAATCCGCCGAGGTCCGGTTGCCCGAGGTGGTCCTCGATCAGGTGTCCGGCGACGGCACGCGAAAGTGGCTGATACGCCTCGATAGTGGAAACAGCATCGAGACCGTGTTCATCCCCGAGAGCGACCGAAATACTTTGTGCATTTCGTCCCAGGTGGGCTGCGCGCTCGATTGCACTTTCTGCGCGACGGCTCGCCAGGGGTTCAACCGAAACTTGTCCACCGGGGAGATCATCGGGCAGGTATGGATGGCCGCACAGGCCCTGGGCGACATTCGAATATCGAATGTCGTCTTCATGGGTATGGGCGAACCGCTGACGAATTTCGACAACGTGGTCGCGGCGCTGAACATCCTGGTGGACGATTTCGCGTATGGCCTGTCGAAGCGTCGCGTGACCCTGAGCACCTCGGGTGTCATTCCGGCGCTGGACCGGTTGGGGGACGTCGCCGACGTGAGCTTGGCGGTATCTCTGCATGCCCCGAGCGACGCGCTGAGAAATCAGCTGGTGCCGCTGAACCGAAAGTATCCGATCGCCGATCTCATGGCGGCCTGCCGCCGGTATCTCGCGAAGCAACCCGCCAAGCGCAGGGTCACGTGGGAATATGTCATGCTCGACGGCGTCAATGATTCCGACGAGCACGCGCGTCAGCTCGTCGGGTTGATACGGAGCATCCCGTCGAAGGTGAATCTCATACCTTTCAATCCGTTTCCGGGTACCGACTACCGGCGCTCACCCGCACATCGCATCGACCGCTTCCGAGAGATATTGCTCGAGGCGGGTCTCACCGCTGTCACCCGCCGCACCCGCGGCGATGACATTGACGCCGCCTGCGGGCAGCTGGCAGGACGCGTTCAAGACCGGAGTCGCCGGGCGGTCCACATGGCCAAGATCCAGTCTCACGCATGATGGCGACGACATGACTTCGGGAACGAAAATCCTGGCGGTCGCAGCGATTGCGGCCTGGATCGCGGGCTGCGCGACCGATCCTGCGCATTCCCGCAGGCCGGGCGACCCCTTCGGCCAGTACGACGACGCCGCGTTGCTCAATCTGGAACTCGGTATTCGCTACCTGCAACAGGGCAATATGCCAGTGGCGGAGGAAAAACTGCTCAGAACCCTGGCGCTCGACCCGAAAATCCCGGAGGCGCACAACACGCTCGGTGTGCTCTACGAGGCGACGGACCGGACGAAGCTTGCCGAAGGTCACTATCGCCGGGCTGTGGCTCTCGATGCGCAGTATGACCTGGCACGAATGAACTATGGACGCCTGCTGTGCGAGCGGGGAGACTACACGGAGGGGATTGAGCAATTTCGTCAAGTCCTGAACGGAGGGCGCGTCGAGGCGACCGTGTCGGTCTATGCGGGTCTGGGTACTTGCGAGCTGGGTGCCGGGAATTTGGATCAGGCCGGGGTCACGCTAGAGCGGGCTCTGGACTTGGATCCAAGGCACCCCGCGAGCCTCCTCAGTATGGCGGATTTGGAGTTGCAGATGGGGAATCCAGGTGTAGCGAGAGGCCTCCTGGATCGTCATTTGAACTTTGCCCCGGTGTCCGGGCGAAGTCTTTGGGTGGCCATGCAGATTGCTTCGGCAGTCGGAGACACACGCCTTCGCGACGAGTACGCCCTACAGCTTCGAACCGATTTCCCCGATTCCCACGAAGCCGCCCGGCTTCGTGTGGAGACGGACAAACTGCGAAGGGCCGTTCAGTGAGCCTGATCGCATCGCCGCGAAAGCGGATGGAAGCCGAGCAACAGGCGCCGGCCGGGCCCGGGCCCGGTCCACGTCTGCGGGACGGACGCCTGGCGCGCGGCATCGATTTGGACGAGGCGGCACGGCGGCTGAAGTTGAATCGCGCCATTCTCGAGCGTCTCGAAAGGGACGACTATTCCGATTTGCCCGCGGCCCTGTACATCCGCGGTTACCTCGCGGCGTACGCACGACTGCTGGAAATTCCCGAGCAGGAAGTGCTCGAGGATTTTCGTCGCACACAGGGGGAAAGTGTGTCCCCGGCGCTGACAGCAGCCCGGAGCTTGGGACCGCAGGCCCGGTCCACGGATCGCGGCATGCGTTGGTTCTCCTATTTCCTCGCAATGGCCGTGGTCGGAATTGCGATCTATTGGGGCTATGAGAGGTGGGTTGAGGACCGCATCGCGGCACTGCCGTCGGATTCGGGCGCGGAAACCCGCGACGCGCAAATTGCCCGAGAATCGCCACTCGGCGGGAAACCGACTGAAACCGGTGCCTACATCGAGGCCGCCGAAAAGCCGACTTCACCGCTGGGCCCGCCGGCCGACATGGGCCCCGTGGAGCCGTCGAATCGATTGGAAGCAGCGCGGTCCGACGAAACTCCCAGCGAGGCGGGCGCGATACCTGCGAAACCCATCGGACCGGATTTGGTGACCACTGCGCAAGACTTGTCATCCGCTGTGAGGTCCGAAGGAGGAGACGCCGAGGCAACTGTTTCACAGTCGGGGGATTCCCTTGCTTCGGAGCTGGGAGGGCCGCAGCCGCCACAGGAAGCAGAACCGGCCGAGTCGAGTCCGCCAACGACGGCAAGCGCTTTGGAGCAGGGTGATTCGCAGCAGGCCGCGACGGGAGCCGATCGCCTGGAGCTCACGTTCGATCGAGACTGCTGGGTCGAGATTCGGGACGCGGAAGGCGAACGGCTGGCCTTCGGATTGGAAAAATCCGGCACTGGGAGGCGCTACGAGGGGCGCGCTCCATTCCGTATTCTGCTCGGGGATTCGGGTGGTGTTTCGATTCTGTACAACGAGAAGTTGGTGGACCCAGAAACCTACGGTGCGGCGGATGGCCGACCGGCGCGATTCACTCTCTCCAGTGCCGACAGCCCAAGCTGATCCGGAAAGCTTGTCGGGCGCCTCGCTCGCAGAATTCGTCGGCCCAACTCCGAACGAATCGGGTCGGACCGCCGAAAGCGCCCACTGTCCACAAAGCGCACCAGTCGTCCGGTGGCCCGCGCCGGGCACTGACCGGCCACAATGCGGGCAGCAATCTGACCAATGAGCAAAAGCATTCGAGCCATTCGTGGCATGAACGATATCCTCCCCGCCCAGGCACCGGTGTGGCAGGCGCTCGAGGGTACGTTTCGTGATGTAGTAACCGAGTACGGGTACCGGGAGCTGCGAATCCCAATCCTCGAGTTCACCGAGCTCTTCGCCCGTTCCATCGGCGAGGTGACCGACATCGTCGAGAAAGAGATGTACACCTTCTTGGACCGGAACGGGGAAAGCTTGTCACTGCGACCCGAGGGCACCGCGGGTTGCGTGCGCAGCTGTGTCGAAAACGGATTGCTCCACAATCAGACCCAGCGAATTTGGTATTCGGGCCCCATGTTTCGGTATGAGCGGCCGCAGAAGGGACGTTATCGTCAGTTCTACCAGGTGGGAGCCGAGGCCTACGGCATGGCGGGGCCCGATATCGACGCCGAGATGATTCTCCTGACGGCCAGGCTCTGGCGGCGTCTCGGCCTCGAGGGCGTGACCCTGCAATTGAATTCGCTCGGTTCGTCCGAGGCGCGCGCCGCGTATCGCAACCAGCTGGTGGGGTATTTTCGCGCGCACTACGACGCGTTGGACGAAGACAGCCGGCGGCGCTTGGATTCCAACCCACTTCGGATTTTGGATACGAAGAATCCGCAGATGGCAGACCTTGTGGCCAGAGCTCCGGTGTTGCTCGATCACCTGGATGTGGAATCCGAACGCCATTTCGAGCGCCTCAAGGAGATGCTCTCGTCGGCGGGCATTGAATTCGAGTTGAACCCGAGGCTCGTACGGGGGCTGGATTACTACTCCCGCACCGTATTCGAGTGGGTCACGGACCGGCTCGGCGCTCAGGGTACGGTCTGCGGCGGCGGGCGTTACGATGCGCTCGTGGAGCAGATCGGGGGCCGCCCGTCACCCGCCATCGGATTCGCCATGGGCGTGGAACGTCTGGTGGCCCTGCTCCAAGATCAGGGATACCAGGGCCTCGATGATCGGCCGTGGCTGTTCCTCGCAACGGCGGGCACTGCGGCCGAGCTCGCCGGACTGCGGACAGCGGAACGGTTGCGGGATCGATTTCCTGGGTTGCGGTTGTTGACGAATTGCAGCGGCGGTAGCTTCAAGAGTCAGTTGAAGCGCGCAGACCGGAGCGGTGCGGGTATTGCGCTGATCATCGGCGAGCAGGAGGCGGTGGAAGGCACTGTTACGGTGAAGCCGCTCCGAGGAACTGGCGAGCAACGCACTCTGCCTGAGATGGAAGCAGCCGACTTTCTGGCCGATCATCTGTAGACTTCGATTCCGAGCCAGGACCGGAGAAGCCCCGATCTTCAATTTCGGCTCCTGATACGGCCAAGAACGCTTTGCTGAGCGTTTCCCAGTAATTACCGAGACGTTTTATGGATCACGCATCCGATCAGGAACAACTGGAGGCTCTCCAGAAGTGGTGGAAAGAGAACGGCATGGCCATTGTGGGCGGCTTGCTCCTGGGTCTCGTCGGCGTTGGTGGCTGGCAATACTGGCAGGGATGGCGAGTCGACCAGGCGGAAACCGCCTCCGCCCTGTACGAACGAGTCACCGTAGCGGTCGACGTCGGTAACGACCAGGAGGCGGAATCTGCGCTCAAAGAACTGGCGGGCAGCCATTCCGGGAGCCCTTATGCGGCACTTGCGGCATTCGCCGTCGCTGCGGAGGCCATTCGTGCCGATGATCTGGAAGCGGCTCGAACTCACCTGGAATGGGTGGTGGAGAACGGCGCCGTGTCGGAGCATCGGGAGATTGCCCGGCTGCGCCTGGCCCGGGTCCTGCTCGCTGCGGGAGACCCGTCAGGCGCGCTGGCACAACTCGATGCAGTGGGCCCTGTATTTCGGGGCGAGTCGGAGGAGTTGAGGGGCGATGTGTTCGTCGCCCAGGGTGACTTCGAACGGGCAAGACAGGCCTACCAGACCGCAGCCGCCGAAGCGCTGCTGGCAGGTGGCGACAATCCTTGGTTGCAGATGAAGCTTGAGAATTTGGGCACGGCCGATGAAACACTTTAGTGGGTCGAAGACGCGGCACGTCCTGCGTATGCTCGGCGTTCTGCTCATGGCGCAGTCGCTAGCCGGGTGCGGGCTGCTTCGCTGGTATACCGGGGGTGAGGACAATACGGAGCCGCCTGCGGAGCTGAAACCGCTGGCAGGCGAGGTTTCGGTACAGGAGCTCTGGCGAGTCGCCTCTGGAGCCGATTCTCGTGAGCAATTCGTTCACTTGCAACCTGCCTTGTCGCCTTCCGCCTTGCACATAGCCGGTTTCAATGGCCGGGTCGTCGGCCTGGATTCGACCACCGGCGCTCGGAAATGGTCTGTGGAGACCGACACGCTCCTGTCCGGTGGCGTCGGCTTCGGTCAGGGCCTGGTTCTGGTGGCGAGCCCAGAGGGTGAGGTTATCGCGCTCGAGAGTGCTTCGGGTAAGGAAGTGTGGCGTTCGCGGGTAGGCAGCGAGGTTCTCAGTCCGCCACAGGCAGCGAGCGGCATTGCCGTGGTCCGCACCGTCGATGGAAGACTGCAAGGGCTCGACAGCGCGGACGGCGAGCGCCGTTGGACCCTGAGCCGGACCATGCCGAGCCTGACCCTGCGGGGCACCGGCGCGCCGGTTCTCGTTCCGGGAGCCGCCATTGCCGGACTCGACAACGGCAAAGTGATCGTGATTGACACGAACTCCGGCCGCGTCTTCTGGGAACGAACGATCGCGCCACCCACGGGGCGCTCAGAACTGGAGCGAATGGTCGACATCGATTCCGCTCCGCGCCTCGCTGGGAAAATCATGTATCTGGTTGCGTTCCAGGGAAAGGTCGTGGCCATGGAGGTAGAGACCGGGCGCATTCTCTGGAGTCGGGATCTGTCCTCGTACACGGGATTGGACGTGGACTCGCGGGCCGTCTTCGTCACGGACGCCGATGGCGTGATCTGGGCCATGGATCGGCGTAGCGGGGCGTCATTGTGGCGACAAGATGAATTGCGGAATCGTCTGTTGACTCGTCCCGTCGTATTCGGAGATCACATCGTCGTTGGCGATCTCGAAGGTTACCTGCACTGGATTGCCCGCGCCGATGGGCGCGTTCGTGCCCGAAGCCGTATCGCCGACGATCGTATCGCGGTGGCGCCGGTCGCGACCGATGACACCCTCTACGCCGTTGATGTCGCGGGCACCGCCGTCGCCTTCCGTGGCCCCTGACCCCGAGCGGCGTCTGCCTTAATGGGTGTGCCGGTCATCGCCCTGGTGGGTCGTCCGAATGTCGGAAAATCCACTCTTTTCAATCGGTTAACTCGGACACGAGATGCCCTTGTCGCCGATTTTCCTGGTCTGACCCGGGACCGGCAATACGGATTTGGTCGAATCGGACCCAGAGACTATCTGGTCGTTGATACGGGTGGATTCACCGGCGAATCCGAGGGCATCCAGGCAATGATCGACAAGCAAGCCAGCCTTGCCGTACAGGAGGCCGACGCTGTGCTGCTCCTGGTCGATGCTCCGGCCGGGCGCACCGCAGCGGACGAAGAAATCGCCGGCAGACTCCGACGGACTGGGCGCAAGTTACATCTCGTTCTCAATAAGGCAGAGCGCTTAGAGCCGGAGACGGCATCAAGTGAGTTCCAGATGATGGGCCTCGGCCGCCCCATCGTCATCGCCGCGGCCCACAATCGTGGAATCCGAGAGCTGATGGATAGGGTTCTCGCGCCCTTTCTCGACACCGGGCCGGAGGCTGACCCGCGAGTCGATGCCAACGCAGGCATCCGGGTTGCGATAGTCGGCCGTCCCAATGTGGGAAAGTCGACCCTCGTCAATCGTTTGCTTGGTGAAGAGCGCATGTTGGCGTTCGATCGCCCAGGGACGACCCGCGACACCGTTTCCATACCACTCGATCGAGACGGCGTCCGGTATACCCTAATCGACACGGCAGGAGTGCGGCGCCGCGCGCGTGTCTCGGACGTGGTCGAGAAATTCAGCGTCATCAAGACCCTGAAGGCGATCGAGGAAGCCAATGTCGTGGTTCTGATGCTCGATGCGCGGGACGGTGTCAACGACCAGGATGCGCGCCTCCTTGGATTCGCGGCGGAAAGCGGCCGGGCACTGGTGCTCGCGGTGAACAAGTGGGATCACCTGGAGTCCGAGGAACGAAGTCGGGTCAAGCAGATGCTGTCCAGGAAGCTGTCTTTCCTGGACTACGCATCCACCCATTTCATTTCTGCTCTGCACGGGAGCGGCATCACAGAAGTGCTGGAATCGGTCCAGGCGGCGCACAAGGCGGCGAAGCGGGATTTGAGCACGCCCCAGCTTACCCGCGTGCTCCAGGACGCGGTCGCGGAGCATTCACCTCCGTTGGTGCGGGGTCGGCGGATCAAGCTCCGCTATGCCCATCAAGGCGGACGAAATCCGCCCGTTATCGTCATCCACGGATCCCAGACGGAGAAACTACCGGCGACCTACGTGCGCTACCTGGTAAACACGTTTCGCAAAGTCTTTCGATTGCACGGAACACCGATACGCATCGAATTGCGCAGCGGCGAGAACCCCTACGCGGCCAGGAGTCCGAGCCGAAAACGCCGCAAGCAAGGTTGAGCCGCGCAACATAGCGAGCAAGATTCGGCTCGCCGCCAGGGTGAGATTCATGGGGTTATTTTGCACAAGGGTCGAGTTGGCCCGCGGTGCCGCGACCGTCCATGGCCAGCAAGCTGGCATCTCCCGCGAGCAGGCCAAGTAGCATGGGTCGGATCAAGCGCAGCGGGTCCGGCAGTGGCCGTCGGCTCCCACTAAGAGCAGGGCTACGGCCGTGGGAGCCAGCTTGCCCGCGAACCGGCGCCTGAATCTCCCGCGCCTCACGTGGCCTTGGAATTTCTGTGGTGTTGGACGCTGTGAATGACGTGCTGGTGCTCGAAGTAGACCGTGAACTCATCGTACACCCATCGACTGATGGGTGGCCTGCCCACCGGACCGGCGCGCC
>JBFGYN010000117.1:0-9993 GCA_041587415.1 Candidatus Competibacterales bacterium
AAGTCGATGCGAGACATCGACTTGCCGTGCGATCGCGCGAGATGGGTGGCCAGAACCCTGGAAATACCGGATAGTGCCAACGGTGACAGAGTGTCACTTGCTAATATACTCACGAGTCACTGTTTTGCTTAACGTAATGGTCGAATTTGAAGCGTCCTGGTGCAACGTTCGGGTTAGTGGCCCGAATCACCAATGGCCCATTGGACTTGATTGGCTGTCCTCAGATTGACTCTGCTCTCTGTGGTGATCGCGAATGGGTGTTCGGCGCCGGGTTGGCTGCCGACCATGGTTTCCGTATGCAATCGGTTCTTCTATGCTGAGCCTAGCATTTGCGGAGTTTCTTGGCAGGGATGCGCCAGGCGCGGACGTTGCCCCAGGGCGCTCGGTATGCAACGACGATCAGGCCGGCTGCTGCCGGCCTGATCGGCTTCATCGACGACTCGCCGTCGGGGTCGCGGCGCGCTTACGATTCGACCTGGATACGGCGCGGCTGTGCCTTCTCCTGCTTCGGGATCACGATTTCCAGGACACCGTTGAGTCCCCTGGCGCTGATGTTGTCCACGTCCGCGGTGTCAGGGAGGCTGAAGCGGCGGTAAAATGTGCCCCGCGAGCGCTCCACGCGCTTGAATCCGTCCTGCTCGTCCACCTTCTCGGACGCGCGACTGCCGCGGATCGTCAACATGCCGTTGTCCATACTGATTTCGATGTCCTTGGGCTCCACACCCGGAATGTCCGCGAAGACCAGATATCGGGTTTCCTCCTCCTTGATGTCCACGGCGGGTACCCAATCGGCAACCGCGGAATTGGTGCTATCGTTGCCGCTATCGCGCTGGTCAAACAGGCGCTCCAACTCCTTCTGCAGCGTATTGAGTCGATTCCAGGGTTCGTACGTGACAAGTGCCATTTTCCTGTACCTCTTTCGATGTCTGCGAAAACCAACCGTTCGTGCTTCTCGATATCGGGGCGCCTCCCGGCATTTCAAGGGTGTGGAAAAATTCCGTATATGTGTGAGCGCGCCTCTGGAGAGGGAACCCTGATGCACGAAATTCGCGACTTGGAACTCCTGCTTCGCGCCAATCATCCGATCATTGCCATGGAGACCGCCGAGGAGCTCAGGGCGGTGGAATTGGTGACCCGCCTGGGGGTGACGCTTGCCACGCCGGTATTTCGCTGGACGGTGACCGATGGGCTACGGCGGGTGGACATCGAGACGCCGGGCCAGCGCTTCAATGCCGACCCGCGGGATGTCTTGGGTCACATTCGGGCGAGCCGCCAGTCCGGCTTGTATCTGTTACTCGACTTGCACCCCTATTTCGACGAACCGGTCCACGTGCGGCTGCTGAAGGACGTTGCGCTCGCCCACGCGGCGCGGCGCCAAACACTCGTTCTGATCAGTCATCGGTTGTCCATACCCGCCGAGCTCAGACCGTTCGCCGTTGAGTTCGAACTGTCGTTGCCCAACGATCAAGGGCTGGCAGACATCGTCCGCGACGAGGCGTCCGCCTGGGCGAGTGAGAATCCCGGCCGACGGGTGCGCACGAATCCGGAAATCTTTCGCGAACTTGTCCGGAATTTGCGCGGCCTGTCCGTCGCCGAGTCCCGTCGGTTGGCACGGCGGGTCATATTTGATGACGGCGCGATCACGGAATCCGATCTGCCCGAAGTGATGCGAACGAAATACGAACTGCTGAATCGTCAGGGGGTGCTGGCGTTCGAATACGACACGGCGGATTTCGGCGATGTGGCCGGGCTGCGCCACATGAAGCGATGGCTCGAGCAGCGCCGTGGTGCATTTGTCGGAACCGGCGCCGGGGGCGGCCTCGACGCACCGAAGGGAATGCTCCTGCTCGGGGTCCAGGGCAGCGGCAAGAGCCTGGCCGCCCGTGCCGTCGCCGGCGTCTGGAGCGTTCCCCTGTTACGCCTGGATTTCGGAAGCCTGTACAACAAGTTTCACGGTGAGACCGAGCGAAATCTCAGGGAGTCCCTGAGCACTGCCGAGACCATGTCCCCCTGCGTCCTATGGATCGACGAAATCGAGAAAGGTATTGGCACCGACGCCCATGACGGTGGCACCTCGCGCCGGCTGCTGGCCACCTTGCTCACCTGGCTGGCGGAGAATCGCAAGCCGGTTTTTCTGGTGGCGACGGCGAATGACATCAGCGGGCTGCCGCCCGAATTGATCCGTAAGGGCCGCGTCGACGAGATCTTTTTCGTGGATTTGCCGGACCATCAATGCCGCATTGACGTGTTCTCGATCCACCTGCGCAAACGCGATCTCGATCCTTCAAAATTCGATTTGGACCGTCTCGCGCAGGCCACGTCGGGCTTCTCCGGGGCGGAAATCGAGCAGTTGGTCGTATCCGGCCTCTACTCGGCCGCAGAGGAGGGCTTGAGCGACCGTATTCTTCTCGACGAAACCCGACGTACCCGTCCCTTGTCAACTGTCATGGCAGAGAGGATTGCGCAACTTCGAGAGTGGGCTGCCGATCGAACTGTCCCGGCCGGCTAGCAGGCTCGTATGCGCCTTCCCGTTGTTTGGGATTCGGCGAGAAATCCGGGTGACACCCCGCCCAATGGGATAACCTTGATGGTATCCGTGTCGTGAACGGTTTGAATCGCGAGTGAGCCCATGAGCAGCGAACGCCAATTCATTCCACTGTCCATCGCGGTGCTGACGGTCTCCGACTCCCGAGTGGAGGCCAATGATGTTTCTGGAAAGGCGCTCGTCGACCGAGTCCGGGATGCAGGCCATGGTCTGGCGGAACGGGCCATCGTGCCGGACGACAAGTACCGGATCCGTGCCGTCGTGTCCCGGTGGATCGCGGACGAGGCGGTGAACGCAATCATCACGACAGGAGGGACGGGCGTGACCGGACGAGATGGGACTCCCGAGGCCATCTTGCCCCTTCTCGACAAGGAAATCGATGGCTTCGGGGAGATGTTCCGCAAGATTTCCTGGGATCAGATTCGCACTTCCACGATCCAGTCTCGATGTGTCGCAGGGGTCGCGAACGGCACCTACATTTTTTGTCTTCCCGGGTCGTCCGGTGCCTGCCGTACGGGCTGGGACGAGTTGATCGCCCATCAGCTGGACTACCGGACCCGGCCCTGCAATTTGGCCGAGCTGATTCCCCGGCTCAGGGAAGACCGCGTCACGTCGGGAATACCGAAGGACACATGAACATGCATCCAGACGATTCGCCCGCGGATTTGACGGGGCCGTCCGCAGAGAATCACGAAGTTCGCGCCAGCGTACGGGAGGGGTGAGGGTGTCAGGGGTCAAGAACGCCCGCTTTGGTATCGGGCAACTGGTGCATCACCGGCTGTTCGGCTACCGTGGTGTGGTCTACGACGTGGATCCCGTCTTCAGCGGGGCCGACGAGTGGTACGAGCAAATGGCGAAGAGCCGCCCTCCCAAGGACCGCCCCTGGTACCGTGTCCTGGTTCACGGAAGCGTCCACGAAACCTACGTGGCGGAGAGGAATCTGGAACCGGATGAATCGGACGAGCCTATTCTCCATCCTCTGATCGATGCCGTATTCGACGGTTTCCGCGATGGCCTTTATCGAACACACAAATCCGTCAACTGACTCGGACCACCCCAGGATCGGCGTCGCGCTGGGCAGCGGTGCGGCCCGAGGGTGGGCGCACATTGGGGTTTTGCGGGCGCTTGCCGAGGCGAATATCCACCCGGATGTCATCGCCGGGACGTCCATCGGATCGCTGGTGGGGGGCGCTGCGGCGGCAGGTTGCCTGGAGGAAGTCGAGGCGTGGGTGCGGAACTTGGATTGGTGGGAGATTGCCGGTTACGTGTTGGAGCCCGGAGCCGGCGGACTCGTGGACGGCGAGCGTCTGATGCGCGCCTACGCCGAGAGGGTGGGTGAGCGCAACATCGAAGACCTGGAGGTGACATTCGGTGCAGTGGCCACCGAACTGGATACCGGGCGCGAAGTCTGGTTTCGCGAGGGTTCGCTCACGTCCGTTGTTCGCGCTTCCATCGCGCTTCCGGGTCTGTTTGCCCCCGTGCTTCGCGGCGGCGCCTGGCTGGTGGACGGCGGTGTTGTCGATCCGGTTCCCGTTTCCCTGTGCCGCGCCTTGGGTGCGGACTTGGTCATCGCGGTGAACCTCAATACCCGCATTGTTGGCAAGCGATCCCGTCTCAGGCGCCGGCGCGCCACGGGCGACGATTTGCTGAAACGAATTCGGCAGACTCTCAAAGACGCGATGGGGGACGACACCGTGCGTTTCCTGGAGCGAATTCGCGGTGCGCGGAACGACACGCATACACCCCGCACATTCGACGTCATCACCAGTGCCATGAACGTCATGCAAGATCGAATCACCCGCAGCCGGATGGCCGGTGACCCGCCCGAAGTGATGCTGACGCCGCGGCTCGAGCACATCGCTCTGATGGAGTTCGATCGTGCCGGAGAGGCCATAGACGAGGGCATTGCCGCCGTAGTACGGCAGGAAAGCGCCTTGGCGGAATTGCTGGACAGCGCCAACAACAAGCAAGTTTGAGCGACTCGATTCGTGCCGCTCGACGTCAATCTCATCTCTGCCTTTCTCGTGGCGCTCCTCGGCGGTGTCCATTGCGTGGGCATGTGCGGCGGAATCGTCGGCGCCTTGACGCTCGGTCTCCCGGACAAGACCCGCCAACGATTCGGTTTGCTGATTCCCTATTTGCTCGCGTACAACTCGGGACGCATCGCCAGCTATGTGGCTGCGGGCGCCGTCATGGGCGGCGTCGGGGCAGCTGCTAGCGGCCTCACTGTCGTGCATGGGGGGCAACTCGTGCTGCAAGTTATAGCGGGGCTGTTCATGATCGCGCTCGGCCTGTACGTGGCCGGGTGGTGGCGCGGTCTTGCGGCGGTCGAGCACGTTGCGGGGCGAGTCGTGTGGAAGCGCATCGAGCCCCTAGGGCGCCAACTCCTGCCGGTACGGCGTCCAGGCCAGGCATTTCTTGTCGGACTGGTCTGGGGGTGGCTTCCCTGCGGTCTGGTCTACAGTGTGCTTGTTTGGAGCATCAGTACCGGCGATGTGGTCCGTGGAGCCCTGTTGATGCTCAGTTTCGGGCTCGGTACCCTGCCCGCGCTGCTTACCATGGGCACCGCCGCTGGGCAGCTGACCCGGTACGTTCGCAGGCCCGGGGTGCGCCGTTCCGCGGGCGCACTCGTCATTGTATTCGGCGCCTACTACGCGCTGCTCGCGCTAGGACTCTGGCCTCGAGCGTGATTGCACGAGATGGGCAGACGCGAACCGCGAAAAACCGGATAGGGTCCACGGGAACACGGTGCTGCTTGCCAAGATCCTCGGGAGTTCTTGTTTTGCATGAAAGAATTGCGCAATCGGGAGCGCCCTGGCGCAACCTCCGGGCTCAACCGGGCACGGCAGCGAGCCGAGTGCACCGTGGTCAGCCGGTGACCCGAACGTACAATCGAACATTGCAATAGACCTCGGAAGTCGATCTCCCGGAGGTGCCGCGGATCGACATACAGGAGGATTTCCGACCCGAGTCGCCGCACAGGTTCTTGCTCCCATCGACGGAGCATCTCCTCAGTCCATTGGGTGGGTCACGCCACCGCCAATTTCGTGAGCAACGCCGGCGACCCGGAAATGACAAAGATCACCGTCCGACGGCGCCCTCGAGCCGCAGCGTTACTCCGGAGATCAAGCACCCGCTAATGCGTGTGGGTGAACTCTCTGATTAAGGAGCGGCAATGGCTCACGGAGCGACGACTCGATCCAGAAGGTCGCACAGTAGCAGCGTCGAATGATGTGTCCAATCGCCGTGCCGGCCTTCTGGATTGGGCCGGCTGCCCGATGCAACACCAAAGCGCTCGAGCCCAGCACCGCAAAGGGCCAATCATCTTCGTTCGAGGTCGCCGCGACAGACCGTTCACCCGCATGCCCAGTGGGCGGTTCGAGCTAGAAACCGCCGGGTAAGCCCGACATGTCCCGAAGCGGCGCGATGGCCAACAACCGAATCAGATACAGCGCGATAATCGCGATAATGGGAGAAAAATCGATTCCCCCGGCCGCCGGAAGATTTTTCCGGATCGGTCGCAGGATTGGCGTCGTCAGAGTGTCCAGGACGCTAACCGCTGGATGGTTATGGGACGGGTTCACCCAGCTCAATATTGCTTGAATGACGATAGACCAGATGAACACCAGCACGAGAAGATCAATGAGTTTGGCAATCGCTCCGAGAACGAGGGTTGCGGGGCCGAGCGAGATATTGAGGAGGCTGCCGAGTAGATATATTTCAGTCACTTGCAGCACGAGCATGAGAAGCATGGCTGCGAGATCAATTCCGTAGAGACCCGGTATGACCCGGCGAAGGGGTGTAAGGGGCGGATTGGTGATTTTCACCAGCGCCTGCACAAGAGGATTGTAGAACTCGGCCCTCAGCCATTGGAGCAGGACGCGCAGCATGACCGCGAGAATGTACAGGCCAAACAGGGTCTGAATCAGAAACACGCCTGCGTGGTGCATGTAGGGTCCGTTCACGCCTCGCTCCCCAAGGCTTGAGCCAATTCATTCGAGCGCCTCCGTGCCCCGTCCAGCGCACGCTGGAACAGCTTTTCGAGGCCGCCCTCCTTGAGGATGGTGATCGCCCGCTCTGTCGTTCCCCCCGGTGAGGTCACGCGGCTCCGCAGGACTCCTGCATCCTCCTCGCTCTCGAGCGCAAGTTTTGCAGCGCCCAAGGCGGTCTGCAGGGTAAGAAGGCGCGCAGTCTCTCTCGACAGGCCCATGTCGACACCCGCTGCCTGCATGGCTTCCATCACCAGAAAAAAGTAGGCAGGCCCGCTACCCGACAAGGCCGTCACCGCATCCATTTGTGACTCGTCTTCGAGCCAGACGGTCAAGCCCGCGGCTCTGAGTATCGATTCCGCGAGGCTCCGCTGGGCTTCACTGACGCGCTCGTTGGCGTACAGGGCAGTTGCGCCGCTTTGGACTAGCGCCGGCGTGTTGGGCATGGTCCTGACGATCGGCAGCTCACTACCTAGCCACCGCCTCAGGTCCGGTTCACGGATTCCCGCGACAATGGACACAACTAGGGGTTTCGAACGGGCAATGACCGGACCTAGGGACGACGCGACTTCTTTCAGAATTTGGGGTTTCACCGCGAATACGATCACTCGTGCGCCGCGCAGCGCCGACTCATTGCTTTGGAAGCCCTGCACGCCGAATTGTTTGGTCAAGGCGCCCGTCTTTTCGGGATCGGGATCCGAGACTCGAATGCGCTCTGGCGGGCAGCCGCCTTCGATCAGTCCACCAACCAGGCTCCGGCACATGTTGCCGCCACCGATGAAGGCAATTTCGCTGTCAATCATGAATGAAATTCTTGCGTCACGAAGGGATGAACAGTTGGCGCACAACGTTACAGGCGGTGACGCTGCGTGGCAACTATCTCGACGCGTCGCCGCCCAAGCGAGCCCCGCGAGTCACGCTGTGCTCACTGGTTTCGCAGCAATTCCAAGGTATTCACGCCGATGGCAGAAATGTTGCCGTCGCCCCGGTATGCTTCGTAGACCAATCTTCGATTCGGCGCCGTGAGCCGTTCGTAGAAGCCAAAGGTGCCAAACGCGTATTGCTCCAATGCCCGCTCGAAGCTGGCGAAGTCCAGGTCAGCCGGTAGCTCCTCGGCGTACAGGGCTTCTGAGCTGAATCGAGTGCGCAGATCCAGCGCAGTAGAACCAGCGGTGTCCGTAGCGTTGCATGGCGCCCATGCCAAACAGGCAATCACGCCGGCAACGAAATTCTCGCCTCGCCGCGAATGAGACACTCCCATGATCGGTCCTCTTTGTGATCTGCAACGGCTGCGGTGCAACAAGTGCGCCCCATTCGTTGCCGTCACGGCCGTCGAGTGTGCGGCAAATTCGGAAAATTCGGTGGCAGAACTCGCAGGCGCCCACACAGCCGGCTGGCGCTCTCCAGGGGAGCGCCAGCGCCAAATCCATCAGGTCACGCGCTGGCGCGGGCCGAAAATTGCCGTTCCAACCCGAACAATGGTGGCACCCTCGGCGATGGCGGCCTCCATGTCGTCCGTCATGCCCATGGACAAGGTGTCGAGACTCAGACCTTCCCGATTCAACTCGTCCTTTTGCTCCCTCAACCGCCTGAACGGCAGCCGTTGCGCAGCGAAATCCTTGCATGGGGCCGGGATCGCCATTAGGCCACGAAGCACCAGGTTCGGCAGTTTCGCCACGTGGAACGCAAGCGGCCCGACTTCGGCGAGCGAGACGCCGCTCTTGCTCGGCTCCGCACTGATATTGACTTGCAGGCAGATGTGTAACGGTGGCAGCCCGGTCGGACGCTGCGCGCTCAGACGCTGCGCAGTCTTGAGCCGGTCGACCGTGTGCACCCAGTGGAAGTTCTCGGCGATGCTGCGGGTCTTGTTCGACTGAATCGGACCGATGAAATGCCATTCAATCGCTTGGTCGCGAAGAATCTGAATTTTACCCAGCGCTTCCTGGAGCCGATTCTCACCGAAACGATGTTGCCCCATTGCGTGGCATGCCGCTATTGTGCTCGCTGGGTGGGTCTTGCTGACGGCGACCAGCGTGACATCGTCGCGGCGCCCGGACGCGCGGGCCGCTTCGGCAATACGGGTGCGGACTCGATCCAGGCGAAGTTGCAATGCGCTCACGATAATTCCAAGTCGGTTGGGGAAGGCACCCGGCACCTCACCCGCGGGTCGGCACGCCAGCGCAGGACCTGCGCGAGCGCCGATGCTTTGGTGCACATTTTGCTTTTGAACACTGAGCTTCACACTCTCATCACAGATATGGAAAAGGATTTATGAACATCGACGACCTGCTGGCCTTCGGTGTCAAGCACGGAGCTTCGGATCTGCACCTGTCGTCTGGGCTACCGCCCATGATACGGGTCGATGGGGATATTCGGCGCATCAACCTGCCGCCCATGGATCACAAACAGGTTCATGCGCTCATCTACGACATCATGAACGATAAGCAACGAAAGGATTTCGAAGAGTACCTGGAAGTGGACTTTTCGTTCGAGATCCCCGAACTTGCGCGCTTTCGCGTCAACGCATTCAATCACAATCGCGGCGCCGGCGGCGTGTTCCGAACCATTCCCACTGACATTCTCTCCCTGGAAGAACTGGGGTGCCCGAAGATCTTCAAGGACGTGGCCGACGTGCCTCGCGGCTTGATTCTCGTCACCGGCCCCACCGGTTCCGGCAAATCGACCACGCTGGCGGCGATGATCGACTACAAGAACCGTTCGGAGCACGGGCACATCCTGACCATCGAAGATCCGATCGAGTTCGTTCACGAGAGCCAAAAGTGTCTCGTCAATCAGCGCGAGGTGCATCGCGACACCCTCGGATTCAGTGAGGCGCTCAGATCGGCACTTCGTGAGGACCCGGATATCATTCTGGTTGGCGAAATGCGTGACCTGGAAACGATTCGTCTTGCACTGACTGCGGCGGAAACCGGCCACCTGGTACTCGGCACCCTGCACACCAGCTCGGCGCCGAAGACCATCGACCGAATCATCGACGTGTTTCCCGGCGGCGAGAAGCCGCTCGTGCGCTCCATGCTCTCAGAGTCGCTGCGCGCCGTGATCTCGCAAACGCTGCTGAAGAAGCAGGGCGGGGGCCGGACGGCTGCGTGGGAAATCATGATCGGCACACCTGCCATACGCAACCTGATTCGTGAGGACAAGGTTGCACAAATGTACTCGTCGATTCAGACAGGCGGAACCCATGGCATGCAGACGCTCGATCAGCACTTGCAGCAGCTCGTTCAAAGAGGATTGGTGACTGCCGAACAAGCCCGCGTCAAGGCACAGAACAAGGAAACTTTTCGGTAGGGCGACTGGGCGCGTCCTAGCCCGGATACTTCATCAGGGACCCCGAATGCTGGCGGAATTCGCAGCCGTCCTGGTGCCGCTCTGGGCGAGGCGAGGGGCGGTGATCCAGTGAATCATCGCGCCTCACCGAGCGGGCGCTTGCCTTTGCAT
>JBFGYN010000118.1:0-9993 GCA_041587415.1 Candidatus Competibacterales bacterium
GTGCTCAGAGCTGGACCGCACTCCTTTCCACCTTGGGTGTGGTTTGGAGCCTTCTGTGCACGTCACCTCATTGCCCGCAAGCTACGTCGCCCTAGAGCACCCAAAATCGTAACGATGGGTCCCAGGGACACCACGAGGGACACCACGTTGTATTGTTGCTGGATTTGCAGCGCCCAATTTTAGGTTAACTTGTTGTTTTTATGAGTGGGCCGTGTAGGAATCGAACCTACGACCAACTGATTAAAAGTCAGCTGCTCTACCAACTGAGCTAACGGCCCGCGGAGAGCGCCGAATCATAGCCGAAGAGCCGGGATATGCAAAACGGCCGGCGGCGCATTTAGCTTTTTTGTTGGTTCGCCTAGGCGTGCGGCAACCCGCGCGTTCAAGGCGACGAAGTCAGCGGGATGACTCGTCCGTCTCGGGGCCGTTCTCGGTCGTGGTTTCGGCATCGTTTTCAGTGTCGGGGGCGTCCGTCCCCGACTCTTCCTGCTTTTTCTCGGCGCGTGCCGCGGCTTTCGCTTCCCGCTTGGCCTCGCGTTTTGCGGATTTGGCTTTCGCCCGTTGGTTACGCTCGAATGAGTAGCTGTTCCTTCGTGCCACGTGGACCTCGCTGCGTTTGGTTCGGATCGATCGTTCGCGCCTCGACGGATCGCGGCGACGAAAGCAACTTGCGTTGCGTTAGACTTACCCCGCACGGCCGCCGCGACGAACGTCGCCGCGACGCGCATGAGCACTGTTTCGTTTGCCCTTGGCGCTTTGCGCAACGCGAGCGTCGCCGTGCCGCGCGCCTCGATTTGGTTCGTTCCTCGGTCGCGCCCTCTTTCCCCTCGTAATCGGCTCGGCACGAATGCTGGGGTCGGGCTCGAAACCCGAAAGCGCATTCACCTGCAGCCTATGACCGAGCAGGCGTTCGATATTGCGCAGGAGCGGATCTTCGTCGACGCAAACCAGTGACAGCGCGTGACCGCCAGCGCCCGCTCTGCCGGTGCGTCCGATTCGGTGAACGTAATCTTCCGGGACGAACGGCAGCTCGAAATTGACAACATGTGGAAGGCCCTGGATGTCGAGCCCGCGCGCCGCGACCTCGGTGGCCACCAAGACACGCACCTTCCCCGACTTGAATTCGGCAAGTGCTCGAGTACGTGCCGCCTGGCTCTTGTTGCCGTGGATCGCTCCCGCCGTAATCCCGGCGCGATCGAGCTTCTCGGATAAGCGATTCGCGCCGTGTTTGGTCCGGGTGAACACGAGCACCTGCGACCAATCGCCCTGTCGAATGAGCTCGGCGAGCGCGTCGCCCTTCCTATGTCGGTCGACGCGACAGACGGATTGCTCAATCAAGTCGACCGTGCTGTTGGGCGGCGCGACCTCGATCGTCTCGGGCTGTCGAAGAAACTGGCCTGCCAGCGCGCGAATCTCGGCGGGGAACGTCGCGCTGAACAAGAGAGTCTGCCGGCGGGCCGGCAGTAGTGCCAAAATACGCTTGATGTCGTGAATGAAACCCATGTCCAACATGCGATCGGCCTCGTCCAGCACGACGATCGAAATCTTCGACAAGTCGACATTGCCGCTTCGGGCGTGATCCAGCAGACGCCCTGGGGTCGCGACAACGATGTCCACGCCGCGGCGCAGTGTCTTGATCTGGGGATGCATCCCGACACCGCCGAAGATCTGCGTGCTACGGAGCGGGAGATGGGAGCCGTAGACTCGAACACTCTCACCCACCTGGGCAGCTAGTTCCCGCGTCGGCACCAGCACCAGCCCGATCGGGGCCGCCGATCGAGGCGCTGCCCGATCGCTCAGAAGCTGTAACATCGGAAGCGTGAATCCGGCCGTTTTCCCCGTGCCCGTTTGCGCCGCGGCCATGAGGTCTCGGCCAGCTAGCACTGCTGGAATCGCTTTCAGCTGTATGGGTGTCGGGACGGTGTAGCCCTGCTTGCGCACGGCGTTAAGCAATTCGACCCGAAGGCCGAGTTCATTGAATGACAACGTTGTGTACTCCTGGTGACGGCCTGGCAGGTAAAGCCTGCGCCGGTCCAGGCAGTGAACTGATCGGTTTGCGGAATAATCGAAGGGGATGATTCCTGACTGTTGCGCTTGAAGACCGGTGAACACGCAACCGCCCGCATTATACGCAGATCACGGTGCAATGCACGGGCGAAATGCTGAAAAGCGGCTGCACCGCCGCTGGAGCCTGCGCCCGCGACGCGTTCACAGCGCTTCGAGCTTGCGCATTCCGCTAGGCAGCATGTGCAGATCGACGAGCCCGGTAACGAGTGCATCGAAGAAGCTGGCGTCCTCGTACAGCATTCTGTAGTACTGGACCTTCATGGTCGAGGCACTGGCGAGTACGATGGCGCCGAGGGCAAGAAAGGAACCAACCGCCAGTGTCGATGCGCCGGTAATCCCCTGTCCGATGGTGCAGCCCATCGCCAGGACCCCGCCAATGCCCATTAGGACGGCACCGCAAATATGGCGCACGAAGTCTCCGGCGTCTGCAAACCACTCGATACGAAAGCTCTTGGTCGCGGCGGCATAAACAAAACTACCGATGATGACACCCGCCACGGCGACCACGCCGAATGTCAGCAGAGTCAGCTTGGGCTGAACCAAGTAATTCAGTGTCTCGCCCATCGGATTGATGAACGTAAACGATTGAACGCCCAGCCCTTCGGGCTGGATCTCCATCCACTCGGCTTCGTCGAGTGCCGCCTGTCCGGTAGGGCCGCCGGTCAAATACCACGCCCCGAGAACACACAGGCCAACGACGCCGCCGCCAAGGATGTTCCGGGAACGGCCGCGGAAATCGGGGGAACGAAACGCAAGCAGGATGATCGTGAAAGCCAGGACGCCGCCCAGCACCAGCCGGGTTTGGACCGGGTCACCACCGGCGAAAGCTACGACGATGCTTCCGAGATCCTGGCCAGCCAATCCCGCAGCCGCCAGATCGATGCTGATCGGGTCGATCCAGGAGTGAAAGAGCACCGCGTAGAAGTCGGTTTTCGTCATCAAGTAGGCGAACACCCCCGCTACCAGGAACACGAATACAGACTTCACGTTTCCGCCGCCGATGCGGACGAGATTCTTGTTTCCACAGCCGCTGGCGAGCGTCATGCCGACGCCAAACATGGCGCCACCCAGCAGGTAGCGAGGCCACGCGAAATTGGTGGTCCGGTAGGGTGGACGGGTCGTGTCGAACACGCCGAAGCCAAGAGCCTCGAGCAGTATGATGCCGAGCATGGCAATACCCACGGCGAAAAACCACGCACCCAATCGCCCGGTATCGCCCATGTTGACCCAGTCGGAAACTGCGCCCATGGTGCAGAAACTCGTCCAATTGGCGGCGGCGCCGAGTATCAGGGCGAGGACGAACACGCCTATCAGAATTTGGTTGAGAAGGGTCAAGTCCACTGCAACGGAACCACCCGGGGCGGGATCTTCTGGCCTGGCGCCAATACTAGCGTGTTCTGATATTTTTTGGGAAACCGCTGAACAAGGCCTCCCTGGCCGCTCGGCAAACGGCGAGTGAGACGCGCCACTCTCACCTGCCTGTCGAAGTCAACGCCGACCCTGTCCGGTTTGAGGACAGGTCAATGTGCGGCAAAGATATTCCGACTTGGTCGTCGTGCCCCGGGGCGGGGTTATTGGTGCGAAGCTCCGCCATTTCGGCAGCGGTCGCAGCGTCGATTTGCCCGCGACCTTCGCTAGCGAAGGCCTTTTAGCCGTTGATCCGCCAATCGGGCGGCCGTCGTGCCGGGATAGTCCCGAACGACGCCCTGTAGAGTTTCCCGCGCGGCCTCCGCCTGATTCAGCTCGAACTGTGTAAATCCGAGCTTCAGCTGCGCATCAGGAAGCTTTGCGCTATCCGGATAGCGCTCGATGACCGCGCTGAATGCCTCCTTCGCCGCCGCGAAGTCACGATTCACGTAGTGGGCTTCACCGAGCCAGTACTGGGCATTATCCGCGAAGTCGCCACTCGGATAGGTGCGCATAAACGTCTCGAATCCGGTGATGGATTCATCGATTTTTCCCGCCCGTAGCAGGGCAAACGTCCGCTCGTACGCGGCTTTCTCGCCCACCGGATCATCGATCGGGGGACTCTCCACGATTGCTGCGCCGGGCGGGACACTCGGTGGTGGCGGTGGCAATGTCGCGCCCCCCCCGGTAGCGGAGGACTCCGGTGCAGTGTAAACCGCGCTACCCTGGGCCGGTGATCGACGGTCGGCGTCGCCATACCGATTCTCAGCCTGCTTCTCCACGCGCTCCAGTCGGTGCTCGAGCACCTCCTGCTGCCCGCGCAACTGGCGTAACTCCTGCTCCAATTGTTCGATTCGCTGAAGCAACTGGAGCATCAATTGGCGCTCCGCACCGGGCTCCGCGGCGATGGCAATCAGCGGGAGCCCCAGCAGCGCGATTGCGATGAACCATCCAGGTCTCATCAGCCACCACCACCGTAGACAATTTCCACCCGCCGATTCTGGGCCCATGCCGATTCGTCGCTACCTTGCGCAGCAGGCTGTTCCTCCCCGTAACTGACTCGCTCCACCTGATTGCCGGCGACCCCCTGATAAATCATGAGCTGGCTGACGGCGTTGGCACGGCGATCACCCAGCGCGATGTTGTACTCACGGGTTCCGCGCTCGTCGGTATGCCCTTCGAGGGCGATGCGCACGCGGGGATTGTCCCGGAGATACTCGGCGTGTGCCTGGACGACTGGCAGATACTGTGTCGCGACCGAGCTTTGGTCGAAGTCGAAATAGATCACCCGCTGGGACAATGGCGATCCGGGCTCCCCTTTAGGCCCAGCTTGGCTTCTCGCAGTGCCGGCAAACCCGCCACTCGAACCGAGCGCCGACGCCTGGGCGCCCGCAGAGGCGAGATCCTCGACCGCGGCGCCCTCGGTAGCGGCCGTACCACCTCTGCTTGCGCAGCCGACGAGCCAGAGCAACGACATGATGCCTAGAGCAAGCGTTAGAGACCTCTTCATGACTCGATTCTCCGTAGGGCAAGTATCTGTTTACTGAATGTAAGGCGACCAAGCGGGCTCCCGCACGTCACCGGACGAAAGCTGAAGTCGCTGCTTTACTCGACCGTCCACTGAAACCGCGGCCAGCACCCCATTGCCGCGGTCGGAGGCGGCATAGAGAATCATCTGCCCGTTCGGAGCAAAGCTCGGCGACTCGTCCAGGCGTCCATCGGTCAACACACTCAATCTGCCGCTGGCCAGATCTTGGACGGCGACTCGAAATTGGCCTTGGGTGCGGTGGACCATCGCGACGCGCTTGCCATCGGCGGAGACGGTGGGACGTCCATTGTAACTTCCCTCGAACGTCAAGCGGGCTGCGGAGCCACCGCTGGCCGGAAGCCGGTAGATTTGCGGCCCCCCGCCCCGGTCGGAGGTAAAAAACAGGCTTCGTCCGTCTGGGCTCCAGACGGGCTCGGTATCGATAGCGGCATTGTTCGTAAGCCGTGTCAGCTGCTTGCCCGCCAGACTCACGATGTAGATTTCCGGATTGCCGTCCCGGGACAGCGTTAGCGCAAGGCGGGTGCCGTCCGGAGACCAAGCTGGGGCGCCGTTGATACCGGGGTAAGAGGTGATCATTTCTCGAACTCCGGTGTACACCTCCTGCACGAAGATCTTGGACCGGCGTCCTTCGAAGCTGACGTAGGCAAGCTTTTGACCGTCGGGAGACCAGGCCGGCGACATGATTGGTTCCGGTGAACTCAGGATGGTTTGAGGATCGAAGCCGTCGGCATCGGCCACCATGAGCGAGAAGCGTTCGCCCTGATCCGTGCGAATATTGGTGACGTACGCGATACGGGTGCTGAACGCCCCCCGCTCCCCAGTCAAGCGCTCGTATATGACGTCGCTTATGTGGTGAGCGAGCCGACGCAGCTCGTCGGGCCGCACTGTAAAACGCAAGTTAGTAAGCTCCGTCCCCTGAAATACGTCCAGGAGTTGGAATTGGACTTGAAAACCACCGGTTTGCGACTGAGCTATCTGCCCGAGCACCAGACTGTGCGCACCCGTCGCACGCCACAGGGGAAACCGAGTCTGACTGGCGTCAATTGGCCGCTCGGGTAGCTGGTGCTCCTTCAACGGCGCGAAACGTCCGCTGCGCTCCAGATCGGCGCGGATGATCTCGCTGATGTCCTGAGCTTCGAGTGCACCGGGCGCACCGGCCGCGAAAGGCAGAATGGCAATGGGGAGCGCGCCTTCAACGCCCTGGGTTATGCGAATGGTAAGCTCGGCGAACGCCGAAGGTGCGAGTGCGAACGCTGCAGTCAAGGCGCAGACCACGCGCAACCCCCGTCTAACATAACAACCTATCAAGTCACACCCTCCGGTTTGAACTCAAAGTTGAAGGTCCGAAACACCTCATCGAAAACTTCCGGGTCATCTGGTACCGGTAAGGGCGATGCCCTGTGTACCGCCCGAATCGCCGACTGGTCGAAAACCGTGCTTCCGCTTGACCGAGCCACGTGGACCGTAATGACCTCACCGCCGGTGCCCAGCCGGATCTGCAGAATACAGGACAGGTCTCGTCGACTGCCTACTGGCAGCAACCACGCATTCTGCACATCGCGCTGTATGGCCGCCGTGTATTGCTCGACGAGTCTCGACATTGCGCGGTCTCGGGCTTCCGCTTCGGCAGCTTGCTGCATTTGCGTCATGGCCTGCTGCTTTTCGAGTTCCGCCTGCTTACGCGCTCTTTCCGCTTCCTGCTTGCGCTCGAGTTCCGCGCGCCGTTTCTGCTCCTCCTGCGCCTTGCGCTCCGTCTCCTTGCGTTGTTTCTCCAGTTCGGCGAGCCGCTGCTCCTCGGCCTTGCGCTTTTTCTCCTCCTCGACCCGCGCCTGCTCCAGTCGCTTCCGCTCCTCTTCCTGCTTGCGCTTGATCTCTGCAAGCCGCTGTTCTTCCTCGACCCGCTGACGTTCGATTTCCTCCTGGCGCTGCTTCAGCTCCGCGATACGTTGCTCCTCGGCTTTGAGAGCCAGCTCTTCCTTTTCCTTCTGGCTTCTCAGCTCTGCCAGCCGCTCGCGCTCCGCCTCCCTTTGCGCAGCGAGGGCGGCAAGACGTTTTTGCTCGGCTTCGCGCTGGCGTTGTCGTTCCTGCCGTTCCAATTCGATGCGCTGGCGATCTGCTTCCTGCTGGCGCCGCAAGGCATCCAATCGCTTGCGTTCCGCTTCGGTTTCGCGCTGAATCTCAGCCATTCGCTGCTGTTCGGCTTCCCGTTGCCGTTCGACCTGGCGGCGGGCGCGTTCGGCCTCGACTCTCGCCTGGTCGAGCGCCTCCTTCTCGGCCTTTCTCGCCTCGCGCTCCAACAGATCCGCTTGCTTTAAGCGTTCGACTTCGGCACGCACCTGCGCCTCGTCGACGACGACGGCCTGTACCACCTCCTTCGGTGGCGTCAAACTCTGCACGCGGAACGGCGACTCGAAGTCCACACTGAACAGCATTAGCAGGGCGACCCCCAGGTGCACCAGTAGGGCTAGCGAGAAGGCCGCAAAAAACCCGACTGTCCGACGGCGTGCCATGTTCGCGCTCGTCAAGGCTCCGTTGGATCGGTCGCGAGACCGATTTTTCCGGCTCCCGCCTGCTGAAGCCAGGTCATGCCACGAACCACGGCACCGTAGTCAACGTTCCGGTCGGCCCTGACGAATACGGGCGTCTCCGGCCGAACCCGTAGAAGCGCCGCAACCTGGTTCACCACCTCCGATGGCTCCACGACCGGCTCGAGACCCTGGTCGATCTCCAGAGAGTATGTCCCGGACCGATCCACGTGCAAAGTAACCGGAGACGTCTCGCTCGGCGGCAACGGATTTGCAGCCGCTTTCGGGAGATCCACCTCCACCCCCTGGTTGATCAATGGTGCGGTGATCATGAAGACCACCAACAGGACGAGCATCACGTCGATATAGGGAACGATGTTGATTTCAGCCATGGAATGGCGGCGCGCTCGGTGCTTCATATCCCTCTACCCCACTTGACGTTCGTGGAGAGTCACTGCCTGACGCTGGAGAATGTTGGAAAACTCCTCCATGAAAGTTTCGTAACGCCCGGCAAGGCGTTCCAGCTGGTCGTTGTATCGGTTGTAAGCCATCACCGCGGGAATGGCGGCGAAAAGGCCCATAGCCGTGGCCACCAGTGCTTCGGCAATGCCAGGTGCGACCAGCGACAAAGTGGCGTATTGCACGTCGCCGAGCGCGCGGAACGAATGCATGATGCCCCAGACCGTGCCGAACAGCCCGATGTACGGGCTGGTGGAACCTGCCGTGGCGAGAAAGCTCATGTTCGTGTCCAGATCATCCAGCTCCCGTGACAAAGCGGCGCGCATGGCGCGATTCGAACTCAGTACGACTGCATCCGTATCGGAATGCGATCGCGACCGAAGAAATTCCCGGAAGCCTGCCAGAAATATCGCTCGGAGGCCCTTTGCACCCTCTTCCTTGCCCAAGTTTGAGTAGAGGCTGGTAAGATCCGTTCCCGACCAGAAGGTCGTTTCGAAATCCAGTGCCTCTTTGCGGGCCCGCTTGAGCTCGGATCGTTTGCGGAAAATGACCGTCCACGACCAAAACGACACCATCAGCAACGCGACCATGATGAGCTGAACAACGAGGCTCGCCTCGAGACTCAGATGGATGAAGGAAAGATCAGGTTGCACGTGATATCTCCTCCACCAACGCATCCGGAATGGCCGTCGGTCGAAACGAGCCGACGCGAACGCAGGCTATGGCGATTCGACCGGAGCAGAGGATCTGCTGACGGTCTGTTGCGGGCACGGCGACCTGCTTGAACGTCAGGCTGGCGCGACCTCGGGATTCCACATCGGTCAAGATCTCCAAAGCATCATCCAAACGGGCGGGACGAAGATATTTGAGTTCCACCGTCCGAACCACGAACAAGATGCCGTGTTGCTCGCTGAGTGCACTTTGCCCAAAACCGAGGTTTCGAAGCCATTCGGTGCGAGCCCGCTCCATGAATTTGAGATAGTTCGCGTAGTACATCACACCGCCCGCGTCCGTGTCCTCGTAATACACGCGAATCGGCCAAATGAACGGTACGGCACTCAAGCTGGTCCACCTTGACGACGCCAACACACCGGCGAACAGTTGCGACTATCACACAAACCTTCGGTGAAGTGCAAATATCCGGCATTTTCAGAGGCATGCACTGGATGTTTCAAGAGCATTATGACTAAATCGTAATGGCAGACGCGGCTCGAGCCCCGGCACCCCGCTGAACGGGGTTAGGCGGTCACTCATCAGGGTCTGGAGCGGCCTGGTGACGAAGGTCGCCCAGATCCGGGAATTCCGCCTGCGGTGATGCTCCGCCCGGATTCAGACCGAAATGCCGGTACGCTAGCTGAGTGGCCGTGCGTCCCCGTGGAGTACGCATGATGTAGCCCTGCTGAATCAGGAACGGTTCGAGGACGTCCTCGATAGTTCCTGCTTCCTCCCCGATCGAGACCGCAAGCGTGTCGAGACCCACCGGCCCGCCATCGAACTTCTCGATTATGCTCATCAACAGGCGCCGGTCCATCTCGTCGAAGCCGTACCCATCCACCTTGAGCATATCCAGTGCGTCCCTTGCCACATCCGCCGTGACGCGCCCCGACGCACGTACTTCTGCAAAGTCCCGAACCCGTCGCAACAGTCGGTTCGCGATTCGCGGCGTGCCCCGGGCGCGTGAGCCGATCACGCGGGCGCCCTCCCGGTCCACTTCGACACCGAGAATCCTGGCCGAGCGCTCGACAATCGACAACAATTCCGCATCGCTATAGAACTCGAGACGGTGCACGATCCCGAAGCGGTCGCGGAGTGGCGATGTCAGCAACCCCGCGCGGGTCGTCGCGCCGATTAACGTGAATGGCGGCAAGTCGAGACGAATGGTCCGTGCCCCCGGCCCTTCACCAATGATGATGTCGATCTGGTAATCCTCCATTGCCGGATAGAGGACCTCCTCGACGACGGGGCTGAGCCGGTGAATCTCGTCGA
>JBFGYN010000119.1:0-9917 GCA_041587415.1 Candidatus Competibacterales bacterium
CGTGCCTGGCCGTTTTCCGCAACGCCACTCTGATGCGAAATTCCGCTGGCCGATGCGGATAAATCCGCGGTGCACGCCAAACTGCTCCGACAATACGATGACTCTCGAATTTGAAGATTTTATTTGATACTTCAGAACACTTAGGCGTGTATTGACGGGTACGAATTTGCGGCGATGGCGCAACTGCGGCGGCCCTGAGCACGCACTTTTCCCCGAACCGTCGCTTTGGCTAGGCTTGTCAGCCCACGTACGCGCTCAGGACCCCCACAATCGCACGCTCATCCGGAATCCCGGTGTGCGATGCGGGCCAGGTGCTCCCAGCGCTCGTAAGCAGAGGCGATTTCCTCGTGGACCTGTTCGAGACGCTCCAGAATTGCGGTGATTGCCTGCTTGTCCCCGCGGTAGAAATTCGCATCCGCCGTTTGCAGCTGCAACTGGTTCTGCTCCGATTCCAGCATCTCGATACGCGACGGCAGGGAATCCAGTTCCCGCTGCTGTTTGTAGCTGAGTCGTCGTCGATCGTCGGATTTCTCTCGTTTTGTTGTTGACGGGGTCCGTGCCGGCGTTCTTGGTGCCTGCGCTGTCCGACACTGGCGCTGCCAGCTCTCGTAACCTCCAACGTACTCGCACACTCTTCCCTCGCCCTCGAACACCATGATGCCGGTAACGACGTTGTCGAGAAAGCTCCGGTCGTGACTCACCAAAAGCAATGTGCCGTCATAGTCGGACAGCAGGTCCTCCAACAGCTCGAGCGTGTCCACGTCCAGGTCGTTCGTCGGTTCGTCCAGGACCATCATGTTAGCGGACCGAGTAAACAGCTTTGCCAGCAGGAGTCGGTTCCGCTCACCCCCAGACAATGTCTTGACCGGGGAATCAATCCGCTGGGCCGGAAACAGGAATTGACGGAGATAACCGACCACGTGGCGGGATCGGCCTCCGATGGTTACGTGGTCCGCGCCATCACCAATGTTTTCACGTACCGTCTTGTCCAGGTCGAGCTGGCTACGTTGCTGGTCGAAGTAGGCAATCTCGAGCTTCGTGCCCTGAACGACCTGTCCGGAATTCGGAGCCCGGTCGCCGACAATCGTTTTCAACAACGTGGTCTTGCCGCAGCCGTTGGGCCCAATGATGCCGACGCGGTCGCCACGGAGAATGCGTGTGGAGAAGTCGCGCACGATCGTGTGCCCGTCGTAGGCCAAGGTCACGTCCTGAAGGTCGGCAACCAATTTTCCAGACCGCTGGCCGGTGTCCACTCTGAGTCGCAGCTGTCCGGTCTGGGTGATTCGAGCTGCGCGTTCCTGCCGCAGTGCTTCGAGCTTCCGAACTCGTCCTTCGTTCCTGGTTCGACGTGCTTTGATTCCTTTTCGAATCCAGATTTCTTCTTCGGCTAGGCGTTTGTCGAACCGTGCATTGGCCTGGATCTCCGCCTCCAGCAGCTGCTCCTTGCGCGTCTCATAGGTCTCGAAATCCCCCGGAAATGAGCGGAGCTGACCACGATCCAGTTCCACGATCCGCGTCGCCAGGTGTCGCAAGAGGGTACGGTCATGGGTGATGAACAAGAGGGCGCCGCTGAATTCGAGCAGGAACTCCTCCAACCAATTGATCGCAGCAATGTCCATGTGGTTGGTGGGTTCGTCCAATAGCAATAGATCCGGATCGCTCACCAGAGCTTGGGCCAGCATGGCACGCCTACGGATTCCGCCAGAGCACTCCGGTAGCGGCTTGTCAGCCGGAAGGTCGAGCTTGCTGATGACCGTCTCCACCTTTTGCTCGATGTTCCATCCGCCGATGGTTTCGATCCTTTGCTGAAGGTCGCCGAGGCGTTGCATCGACGAATACGGCCCCTCACCAATCTGGTGCGTCGCCCTGTGATACTCGGCGAGCAGGGCGCCCAGCTCACCCAGGCCTTCCGCGACCACGTCGTACACGTTGTGGTCGGAATCCGGCGGCACATCTTGCTCGAGTTGCGAAATCCGCAGTCCCTCGCGTCTCCAAAGCGCCCCCTCGTCCGCTTGAGCGGCGCCGCTTATGACCCTGAACAACGTGGATTTTCCGGTGCCGTTGCGGCCGATCAAACAGATGCGCTCACGGGGTTCGACCGTCAAGTCGATTTTTTCGAGGAGCGGGACATGGCCGTATGCCAATGACACACCGTCGAGGGTTAGAATGGGCATGGCTTCATGTACTCCGACCCGGCTTCTGCTGATGTTTTCGTCTCGCGCTCAGCCACCACCAATCGCTCCCGCCTCCGGCCCGACCGCGATGCGTCGACGTCAATTGCTGAAGTGGATGGGGGGAATGGGTCTCGCTGCGGCGCTCGGGCCCCGCACCGGCACCGCGTCGCCGAGTGGACAGATCACACGTCTCGTACCGTCAACGGGGGAGCCGATTCCGGTGATCGGTATGGGATCCTGGATAACCTTCAACGTTGCCGGGGATCGCGTGGCACTCGCCGTGCGTACCGAGGTTTTGCGCACGTTCTTCGCGTTTGGCGGCGGACTCATAGACTCCTCGCCAATGTACGGCTCCTCGGAGCAGGTCATCGGCTACTGTCTGAAGCGACTCTCGAGTCATTTCGATCTATTCTCGGCAAGCAAAGTGTGGATCGCCGGAAAGCGGCTCGGAGTCCAGCAAATGGAGCACTCCCGGAAACTTTGGGGATTGCCCCGATTCGATCTTTTGCAGATCCACAACCTTTTGGACTGGGACACGCACCTGGAGACGTTGCAGGAATGGAAGCGCGCGGGGCGCGTTCGTTACGTTGGCATCACGACGTCCCATGGCCGCCGGCACTCTGAATTCGAACGCATCATGGAACGCGCTCCCATCGACTTCGTTCAGCTCACCTACAACATCCTCGACCGCGATGCGGAGCGCAGGCTATTGCCTCTCGCCCGGGAACGGGGCCTGGCCGTCGTCGTCAATCGACCGTTCCGCCGAGGCGGGCTTTTCCGTCACGTGCATCGAAAAACGCTGCCCGCTTGGGCGTCCGAGTTCGATTGTCACAACTGGCCGCAGTTCCTTCTCAAATTCATCATTTCCCACCCGGCCGTGACCTGCGCGATCCCGGCCACCTCACGGGTCGACCACATGGAGCAGAACATGGGGGCCGCGTTCGGCCGCTTACCCAGCCCCGACCTGCGTCTCCGGATGAGCCGGCACTTCGAGGCATTGTGAGCCAGCCCACAGGGCTGACCGGGGCGAACTCAGCGCAATTGGATCTTTCTGCCCCCCGGTGCGCCCGCCGGTCCGACGGCGCCAGGCCCGCCGAATCCGCCTCCAGCTGCGTCCGGTACGACGATGCCGGATGACGCTTCCCGACGAAGTTCGTTGATTTCCTGAACCGTCCGCTCGAGCCCCTGTTTGGCAGCATCAGCGAACCCTGACACCGCGTCGGCGAGGTTGGTTGCTTCGATCTCGAAGTTGATCGGGACGGCGCCCATGGGCGTCAGTACCTGCGTGGAACCGATGAACAGTGTTTCACGGCTGCTGTCGACCGCGCCATCAGGGGTAACCGGCGTGAGCTGCCGTATGCTTCCCACCTGGCGGTCAGTGAACGAATCCTCGCGATACAGCGAGTTGGCGTCCATGGTGATGTCAGTCTCAGTTTGATCGGGTGTCATTGTCTCTTGGCTCCGGAGATCCAGTATGTTGCTGAGACGGAAAGTTACCAGAAGTGATCGTCCGAATCCCGGATCTGGGCGTATTTTTCCCGGCCGAACGCAATTCGGGCCCGGTGCTGGTCACGGTTTGATCCGCTGCAACGGTTTTGCATTGCCCTGCGCAGAGCCGCGTTTTTCACATATAAACTAAACAAATCAATTGCTTGAATTGCACTGCCAGCCAGTTAGACGGCAGCGCCGCTGCGCTCCTACGAGCAACCAAGAAATGCGAGCGCTCGGAATGCCAATTTGCGGCGTCCGCAGTTCCATCAGGGCCGGCTTGGTGCGGTTTGAACCGAGGCAACATGTACTTGCATCGCACCGAATGTTCGATTTGATCGGAGTTTCCATAGAAATCCTGCACCAATTTGCCGCATCATAGGAATGTTCTCGCTTTTTGGAACCGAATGCGTCGGCGGGCATCAGTAGGGAAGGTCGTCCCCAATCATTGCGAGTCTCGCCATTGGGTCGATGTCACGGGCGTCGACGCCGTGGTCGTGCAGGAGGAGCGACGAATGTACGGGTTTGAACAAATGGTTCTTCGCACAGATGTTTCGGGGATGCCCCTGGAATGGATCGATTTTCGCGAAGCAGTGAGGCTCTATTGCCAGGACGCGGTCGTATACGCCTGTGGCAGCCATCTGTATACGGTGCATGGCGGCATCAACGCCGAGACCGGCATGCGGAGCTTGGTGGAGGTGAACTCAATCGTCGCAACCCATGGCGACACGGCTGCGTTGTCCGAACTGCTGCACGAGTACGTCCCACCCTTGAACAATCCGGCCCTGTTTCGCAGGGACTGCGGAATGTGTATGTACTGCGGGCAACGTTTTTCGAACGGGGACTTGTCGCGGGACCATGTTACCCCGCTCAGCAGGGGTGGTCGCGACTGTTGGACGAACGTCGTCACCGCGTGCCGTCGCTGCAATCATCACAAGGGTGCGCGCACACCGGAGGACGCTGGCATGGAACTGCTCGCGGTACCCTTCACGCCCTCGTTTGCCGAGTATATCTATCTCCAGGGACGCCACGTGCTGGCGGACCAGATGGCTTTCCTGCGCGCTCATTTCCCGCGAAAGAGCCCGATGCACGAGCGCCTGTCCTTGGGGGGGCAGGGAGACAGGGTCGCAGCGGAATCTTACCCGGCTATTGGCCAGGAAATACCGACATAGGCTCGAACCCCGCCGGAATCTGGAACAGACCGGGATCCAGGTCCAGGTGATGGACGCCGGTGAGGCGGATTCGTTCACCAACGGTGAGATCGTTCATGCCGATCGGGATTCCGCTGGGCCGGCGCTCCACGGATACGCTGGTGAAACGATTCCCCATTTCAATGACGAGTTCAGACAGCCGCTCCACCGTAGTCCGCTCCGTGGCATCCATGCCCACCGATTCGTTGTCCGCCATGCACAGCTCGCTAATCGGCACACCGTCCTCGAGCATTCGGATCCAGCTGCATTCGATTTCGAAGATAGTTTCCTTGCGGCCCATTTCAACGATGCGATACGTTGGCGGGGTGCTCAGCATGGGCACTTGGTTGCCGACGAATTGCTCTATCTGCTTGCGCTGATCCTCGCCGAGGGCGCCCATCGCCTGCTCCATAATCTGCTGCACCTGTTGTTTGGTGCTCTGGAGTTGGGTTGCGAGGCGGGTCGCTTCTTCCCGGTTCGTACGGAAGTAGGTTCTCTGCGCCAGATCCAGAACCGTGGTCGAATCGGACGCGGCATCGTATAGCATTGCGAATTTGCCTCGCTCGAGGCGCACGAGCCTGCTGTCCACCCGGAGTGTGACCTGCTCGGCGCCGGATTGCGGGATAATGCCGTAGTGGAGGGTCGTGCCGGCGCTTGCGACGCCGACTAGCAAGGCTGAAATGACGACGACTGAGAATAGGCGTGCGCGCCTTGTCATTGCTCGTACTCCGTTTCGTTCCAAGTCGATACCATCATGCCCGATATGCACGAGAACTTGCCATCATGACGGACTGGGCGGAAATCGCTGGCCGCATCGCTGCGGCCACGGGTTGCCGATTCACAGCTCGTGACCGTCGAGAAGTTCGCGGCGGATGCATTAACCGAGCAGTTCATCTCTGCGACGGGCAGCGCTCCTACTTCGTGAAGCTGAATCGCAGGGATGCCGTGGCGATGTTCGAAGCCGAGTCGGAGGGGCTGACCGCGATCCGGGCGTCGAATAGCGTGAGGGCGCCCGCTCCGGTGTGTCACGGCGTCGCGGCGGACGAAGCCTACCTCGTCCTGGAGTTCGTGCATTTTGGTGGGGCAGGACCCGACAGCGAGCGTCGTTTGGGTGCGCAGTTGGCCGCCATGCACCAATCGACCGCTGAGGCGTTCGGTTGGCGCCGGGACAACACGATCGGGTCGACGCTGCAAGTCAATCAATGGGAGTCCAATTGGTGTGACTTCTTGGCAAAGCATCGACTCGGATTCCAATTGGCTCTGGCGGAAAGGAACAACCCTTCGCGCCGCTTGCAGGACACCGGTCTGCGCCTGTCCGAGAAGGTACGAGTTCTATTGGAAGGCCACCGTCCGATGCCTTCGCTGCTTCACGGCGATCTGTGGAGTGGCAATGCGGCCTACGATCGGTCCGGGTCACCGGTGATCTTCGACCCCGCAGTTTACTACGGTGACCGGGAAGCGGACCTGGCCATGACCGAGCTGTTCGGCGGCTTCGGTCCCGATTTTTATGCCGCCTACAACGCGGCAGCGCCCGTGGCGTCGGGCTACCCCGTTCGCCGGGATCTCTACAATCTCTACCATGTGCTCAATCATCTGAACCTGTTTGGCGGTGGCTACGAGCGCCAGGCGCAGCAACTCATGGAGCGCCTTCTCGCGGAAGTCGGGTGAGGACTCCAAAAGCCGATCGCCCCCCGAGACCAGCTCTACAAGAAGCAGCCCGTGAAACCATGGAAGCGAGCTTGCTCGCGAAGGTTCTACCTGGCGCCCTTTCGGAGACTCGGTTTGATCGGCGCTACGTCGTCGTGAGCCCTCACAATTCCTATGTCCGCAGGTGTTGCAGAGCCGTATTCCCGAACCTTTAGCGTGCTCGCCGTCTTCCGGAGTCGACAAATGAAAAATCCAGACATCACGTCGTCTGGCAGGATGCGCACCGCTTTGGCAAGCTCCGCACCGTAGCTCTTGCCGTGCCAAGAGGTGAGGCCGTTTCGGCGGTTTGGAATGTCCAGGCTGATCGCTTCGATTTGCAGCTGTTCCGGAAACCGCGCCAAGAGTCGATCCACGACTTGCTCGTTTTCCTCGGGCGCGAACGAGCATGTGCAGTAGATCAACACCCCGCCCGGCTTGAGACACTGGATTGCCGAGTAGAGCAGTCGCTCCTGCTTGCGGCGCATTTCCCGAATCTTGCGCGGGCCCCAGTAGCCGGCGGATTGCGGATCATCGGCGCGGAAGCGGGCTTCCGAGGAGCAGGGCGCGTCCAAGAGAACCCGATCGAATCGCTCCGGTGTCTTTCGCCAGACTCGGGTGCCGTCCCGCAGGTAGGCTCGGGAGATCGAGGCGCCGCCGCGTTTCAGATTTTCCCTCAATTTGAAGAACCGGGATTTGACGGCCTCCACGGCCCCGATCCGACCTTGGTTACCCATCAGTGCTGCCAGGTGCAGGGTCTTGCCCCCCGGGGCCGCCGCCAGATCGAGCACCTCGTGACCCGGACCGGGTTCCAGCACCAGCGGGGGGAACATGCTGGACGGGTTCTGCAAGTAGGCTCGGCCGTGGGTGACCGCCTCGGTCTCGGTGAAACGGCGTCTCTGGGCGCCGGGGACGCGAAATGCAGGAATGCTCACCGGCAGCCGCTGCGCCTCGATTCCGACGTCGGCGAGCTCGGCAAGAACCCGCGCCTCGAGCGCCTTCAATGAATTTACCCTGAACGTCGTCGCGGCGGGGTCGGCGAAGCTGTCGAGCACGCCAGGCAGGTCGTCGGCCGCGACAATGGCCTGCAGCCGTTCCAGGAACTCCGGGGGCAGCCCGGGGACGCGGGAATCAATCATCGCTACAATAGTGCGCCTCTCGTGGATGGGACGGATCGATGCAGGTGCACCTTCGCGCTCTGGGTTGCCGATTGAACGAAGCGGAACTGGAAACCTGGGCTCACGAGTTCCGGCGCATCGGGCATGGCATAACACGGTCCATCTCCGAGGCCGACGTGGTGGTGTTGAACACCTGCGCAGTCACCCGCGAGGCGGTGCGAAAGTCTCGGCAGGCCGCGCGGCGCTTGCAGCGGGACAACCCCCGAGCCCGCATCGTCCTGAGCGGATGCTATGCGACGCTGGAACCGGACCGGGCATTCGACGAACTCGGCGTCGACCTCGTGGTCGGCAATCGCGACAAAACGCGCCTCGTCGACATCGCGGTGCGTGAGCTGGATCTCGCTACGGCGCCGGCAATGGCCACTGAGCCGGGTGCGAGCGCGCTGTTCGCTCGCGGCCGCGAGCGGGCTTTCGTCAAGATTCAGGACGGTTGTCGATACCGGTGCACATTCTGTGTCGTCACAATCGCCCGGGGCGACGAACGCAGTCGGCCGGTCCACGAGATCGTGCGCGAAATCAATCGGCTTCATGTCGACGGGATCCAGGAAGTCGTTCTGACCGGTGTGCATGTGGGTGGATACGGAAGCGATCTCGGAACGAAACTGGAGACGCTCGTCCAAAGCATATTGGCCGACTCCGATGTTCGCAGAATTCGGTTTGCGTCGGTCGAGCCCTGGGATCTCAGTGACAGCTTCGTCGACCTGTTCGCCGACCCCAGGATCATGCCCCATATACACCTCCCGCTTCAGAGCGGATCCGACACTGTCCTGCGCCGCATGGCCCGCAGATGCAGCACCAGCGCGTTCCGTACGCTGGTTGCTCACCTTCGTGACGCAGTGCCCGACTTCAATGTCACGACCGACATCATCGTCGGATTTCCCGGTGAGACCGAACGGGAATGGAACGAGACCAAGGCGTTCGTCGAAGAAATGGCATTCGGGCATTTGCACATTTTTCCTTATTCGCAGCGCGAAAGCACCAAAGCGGCACGACTCCCCGGCCCGGTGCCCGCTGATTTGAGAAAGGCCCGGTGCCGGGAGCTTCACGAGATCGGTTCCCGTCTCCGGCGCTTGAACCAGAAGTCGCACGTGGGTAGAACGGTCCCGGTGCTTTGGGAAGGGGTCGGCGATGCCGAGCAGGACGGCGGAATACGGTTCAAGGGCTACACGCCGAACTACTTGCGGGCGTCCACGATTGTTCCACAGTCGATGAAACTCGGAGGCACCATTGCCAGGGCTACGATTGTCGGCTTGAGCGACGAAGGCGATGGCGTGGACGCACATTTACTCCGCTCAACGCAATACCCGCAGTAGTGTCCACACGGGGCGCCCGCTCGGGGCTCATCAGGCCTCACCACCAAACAACTCGGTCAACCTGCCCAGAAGACGCTGCAGTTCACCGGCAATGATCGTAAACTCGGCGTCGAATAAGGCGGCCGCGTCGTCGAGATCCATGCGTTCCAATTCCTCGTCGATGAATTCGTGGAACTTGATGCGCCGAAAAACGAAGTGCTCGTCGAGCAGGAACGAGATTCTGTCCTCCCAAACCAAGCCCAATTTCCGAACACGCTTGCCCGCATCCAGATGCGCTCGTATCTCGGCGCCAGTCAGATCCTGGTGTCGGCACCGAACGATGCCTTCGTTCTCCAGTTCGCAGTCGCCGTCGAACGAGAAATCCGACGGAAGCTTCTCGGGGCTCGCCAGCCAGCCGGTTAGGATGCCGGCCGGTGATTCGGCGGTCGTCGCCGGGACGATGGGCAGGGTCCCGAGTGCATGACGCAGCTGTCCCGTCAGGCGCTCCACTTCCCTCGGCGTCGCGCTGTCGACGGCAAGACGCCGATTGCGCGGATCGAACAAACCGAAACAGGCGCGCCGTTTGGAAAACGCTCGCGGCAACAACTCATCGATAATCTGCTCTTTGAGCCGATTTCGTTCGCGCCGGCCGATGGAACGATCCTCGGATTGCTCCATCATCGCCACCCGCTCCTCCAACTCCTGCCCGATTACCGCGGGCGGCAGCAATTTCTGGTCTGTTTGCAGCGCCACGAGCAGGCAGCCGTTGCTCGAATGCACCAGTTCCATTCCCTCGCGGCCCAGCGGAGGCGCGAACCCGGCTGCCTCCAACTCCAGCGATCCGCATGAGCGTGCGGGATGGTCGGCAAGTCTGGTGTGCAGCAACTCGGCGTTCAATGCGTCGGCAAACCC
>JBFGYN010000120.1:0-9884 GCA_041587415.1 Candidatus Competibacterales bacterium
AGCTCCAGATCCTCACGGACGACCACCGCCGTCAGGCCGAACCGCACAGGCGTTCCGGCCGCCAGTGCCTCGCCGGCCGCCAGTGCGAATACGACAGCAATTAGGATGGCACGGATCACCCGAACCTCCTGCCACGGTTTACGGCAGCGCTTACGATTCCTCTGCGAACGGCCTGACTGTGCAAGCCGACTGCCGCCAGTGGACAACAGTCCCATACGTCGACCGCAGCAAAAAATCGGTGCATGTTGGCCGACTTTGCCTTTTTATTGAGCAGTATAACACCGATTCAGGCCGATAGGGAACGATCCAAGCAGACGACACCGCTTGCATGTCCAACGCAACGATGCCCGTGTCGCCACCAATCCCCCTTCAAGCCTACGGTTTTTTCAAGCTCTTAAGGTATTCGACAATTTCTTCGGACTCGGCCTCGTTGATTACCGAAGCCGCACCGTTGCGGTGGCGCATGCTCTCGATGATCGCAACCAGTTCCTCTGACGGGCGGCGCGAAAGGTCGGCCAGCGCATGACAGGCGGAACACCGATCTTCATAGAGTTCCTTCGGTGTTCGGGGAATGCCGGTCCACAACCAAACGCCCAGGATAACGACCATAGTCCCAGTGACAACTAGCACCACGCGCATCGCATTGCTCCAGTCTTGGCGGTCCGAAACCGTCCGAAGTCACTCACTTCGGCACGCTGTGCAAACCAGATATGTGTGTACTCGTCGGACCTGTCTCAGCCGCAACGGCCGGAGATTCGATGGGGCAGCACGTCGGCCCCGACGACGGTTTTGTGGCCTCCCTGGGCTGCATGTTGTTCGCGCAACACCGGTGCGGAATCGTCGGGTACATGTTTGGACGAGCCGATGATCCACCGATGCGTCGATAGCTCCCTTCACGCGCCGTTTGCCACCGGTAGACGCGCCGCGCGCCAAGCACGGAAGCCGCCCTCGAGAAATACCACGTTTCGTGGCAACCTCGCACCCACCGCCTTCGTTATACGGGCCAGATCTGGTTTGGTCTCGTCATAGAATATCACTGGCAGACCGTCTAGAAAAAGCAGTCGGTCGGTGGCCAAACGCTCATAGGGAACGTTGATTGCGCCCGGCAAATGACGCGTCGAGTAGTCCTCTTGCGGGCGTAGATCCACGAGATTGAAGGTCCTTCCAGCCTTGCCTTCTTCCAGGTACGCCATGAGGTCTTGGGGCGCGATCGTCTGGGCCTCGGGCGAGCAGGCCGGTATCAGCAACGCCAGCAGAATGGCGCCAAGACACCGCGCCGCTAGGCTTTGGCCGATCCGGTTCTTCTGGCGCATCACCAAACGCGATACCCCCTCGAACTGCCAACAACACAGCGAGAACAATGGTAAGAACAACCGACCTCACACCCGCCCGATGACCTGCCCCTTGTGGTGCCATCCTTCTTCAGCCTGCCGGCAGCTCGGGCAGTGATTGAGATGGTCCGTCGCCAAGCCCTTCGATTCGAGTTTACGGCGCAGCTTACGCATCTCCCTATCGGGCAGGATCACGGCGCCGCAGGTATGGCATCGCCCTTCCTCTGATACTGCGCCCCTCTCTATCGCTCGCTTGCGCGCACTCTGGATTCGCTCGGCGGCGTGCACCACCTTTTTACGTTCCTTCATATGTGGGGAGAAGAGCTCTGCATCATACTGTGCCGCGTGCCAGAGTATGCGAGCCAACATGCCATAGGCCGCATTTTCCCCTTGCGTCTTCTGCCCATGTTCGAGCGACTGGATCAGGCCTGGAAGACTGCTGACCAGGAAATCATTGAGAAAATCGCCTGCATCCCGAATGATCGGCTGGCGCTCATCTCGTGGAGCGTTGTGTGCCGTAGCAAACAAGACTGCCACAAATTCGCAGAGTACCAACCAATGGTCCGGCAGTTCGTGGATGTCATCGGACTTTTGCAGCGCATACTTGGCGTACATGGCCTCCATGCCCAATGTGCTGCTACCCATGATGCTGCCATCGATATAGATCGCAGCATTGAGGTGAGTCCGGCGAGGGCCATAAAGAAACAGACGGCTATAGAGTTGCAGCAACTCAAGATCATCTTCAACCTGATCCAGTGCAGAGCGCATCTCTCGCGCCGCCATTTCGACCTGTGGGTAGTCGATCTCACGGGCCAGTTCAATGGTGTCTTCGGCAAACTCATCACGCAATGCGGAGAGTGCACCCGGTTGATCAGGAGTACGCCACGCACGCGCCAGGCAAAGATAAAACTCCGCACGCGAGTGCAACTGCTGCTCGTTGTCTATTAATTCGTCTTGCACTTCATTGTCTCCAGTGACACGCGGAGGGGACGATGCTGCCGCCCCCTCCGTGTGTTTACTGTCGCCTAGCCTTGAGGCTGATCACCGAGATTAAGAAAGCGATCACCGATCGCATAGATGGCTAGCGCAAGGAACAGCCCCGCGCCTGTCACCATCCACTCGGTCATTGAGGGCGTATACTGGATCAACTCTGGAACCCAGGCCCCCTTGAACAGCGGCACCAGCTGCCCGCCGACGATGTACTCATAGCGACCAATAAACAGCGCCACTAATGCCAGTACGGCTGCAAGTATCTGCATATTGCCCTGCCGACGTGTACCGGGATTGGCCATCAGAAAGAGCGCCACAACGAGCCCGATCCACTCCAGGTGGAAAAAAACCGAGCTCACGTGATCCTCAAACACCTGCAATCCCTCTGCGTTGCTCCATACGCCAGTGACGTTGTGGAACACGAAGAAGGTCAGATAGGCGAACAGCGTGGCCGCAAAGATCTTGTGAAACAGATCCTGCATCAGCCCCTTCAGCGGTGTAGGCATACGCTCCTGATCCATACCGTGCGAGAGGTAGATGGTGAACACAGCGGCCGCCATGCCGGCCGCCATGCCGGCGAGCATGAACGAGACCGGAATCGCTGTCCCATACCAGGCCGGGCGCATCGCCAGCATGCCGAACGCCAGCCCCAATGTGCCAAGCGCAGCGACCTCCACGACCACACCGGCCTGGCCTAGCAACTTGCCGCCCCAATCTCCGCCATGGATCTTGAAGAACTTGAGCGCCAGCAGGCCCAAGACAATGAGATAGAGGACCCCCATCCAAAACAGGGGCGATTGCATCTGCATCCCCGTGGGGATGGCCCACAACATGCGGAACGGATGACCCAGTTCCAACGCCAAGGCGGTAAATCCGCCGACTAGCGTGGCGATGGAGAGCCAAGTACAGCGTTTGACGATGGGGTGGCAGGCCCGATTGCCAAATACCGACCCGAGGGCGGCAACCAAGGCCAGTCCGGTCGAGGTCATCGCCAGGAAGACGTAGGTCACCACCGGCAGGCCCCAGGAGACACCGTCACTTGAAGTGGCGAAGGAGGCATGACCAACGGACAACACTTGGCTCAATGCGTAGCCGATTGTGACCAAGAAGCCGATGACCGCCACCGGTAACAACATCCCAGACGTCGCTTTAGATATCCCAGACGTCGCTTTAGATCCAACTGCAGTAGTCATGGATTAACCTCCTCTTTTACTGGCGCGAGCACCGGGGATGGATGTCGACTCACCCGCCAGGTAATAGACCTGGGGTTTGTTACCAAGGTGATCGAGCAGCCGGGTGCCACTCTTCTCGGCGATGAGCTGGTTGACCTTTGAGTCGGGATTATCCAGATCACCAAAGTAACGCGCCTTGGGCGGGCAGGTGCGTACACACGCCGGCGTATACTCCTTGGTGGCTGGGTTGTCCTCGTCCAGGTCCGCCACGCCATCGGGCGCCTGACTGATGCGGTGATAGCAGAAGGTGCATTTGGACACGACCCCCGCGGGCTGGATACCGACCCCATGGGTCCAATCCTCTTGCGACTCTGGCTGTCGATAAGGCGGGTTCCAGGTGTGCTTGCCATCGCCCGGAAATTCCGTACGAACATCCGGTTCAACCAGCGGCTTGCTATCCATGTAGTAGCGAACGCCATAGGGACAGGCGATCATGCAGTACTTACAGCCGATACATCTGTTCCAGTCGACGGTGACAGTCCCATCATCATTCTTGTAGGTTGCCCGTGTCGGACAGACAGTCACACAAGAGGGTTCTTCACACTGCATGCACGGACGCGGGAACCACTTCAGGTCCTTGCCTTCGTCATAGAAGAGCACGTCCTGCCAGTTCTCTCCCGGCATGCGCGTGTTTTCCATCTGGCAGGCAGAAGAGCAGGCCTGACAGCCGGTGCACTTCTCCAGATCTATTACCATACCCCATTTGGCCATGGTTCATTTCCTCCTGATTATTTACGCGCGCTCGACAGAGACCATGGCGCTGTAATAGGTCGCCATGCCGCTGATACGATCGGATTGATTAACGACAACGCCGGAGGGATTAGCCCCACGCCCTTCGGCCCAGCGCCCGTGTTGCCAATGGCCCTGTCCAAAAGGCAGGAATACCGTGTCGGGCCGCACCAGTTCGGTCACTCTCACGGTCGCGGTAAGCTCTCCAACCGATGATTTGACACGCACCTTGTCGCCGTCACTGAGGCCTCGTTGGCTGGCGGCCTGTGGGTGGATCTCCATGAGGGTCTCCTTGCGCCCACCCGCCTGTGGCTGCATCAAGGAGATAGCCTGTGGCAGATTGCCGCCACGTCCTTCGGCATGCATGGCCGTCTTGGCGCTGATAAAGTGCAGATCGCCGCCACCGGTGTACTTCGGCTCTTCCCAATGCGGGAGCATGAATTTAGCCCGTGATCGATTGGTCGCCTTCATAATGAAATCGGCTTCCATCTCCATCTTGCCGGACTTGAATTCAAACTTACCGGTGGGCGTCTTTAGCAGTTTGGCGTTCACATCCGCGGCGCTCATCCGTGTGCTGTAGGACTCTGTCGCCTTGTCCCACTCGAAAAACTCCCCGTTGATCTGGCGCCACATGTAGGGCTTTTTGTACCAGACGCCCTTCTCGACCCACTTCTCGAACGAATCGACGCCGTTATCACCGGGATCTTTCTCAAAGCCCTTGGCCAGGTGACGCATCACGTTCTCCTGGCTATCGAGTGCCTTGTAGTAGTCACCCATTGGCCCCTTCATCCGCTTGCCGATCTCGATCAGGGTGTCGCCGTAGGACTTGGTGTTATGCAGCGGCTTGATTGCCGGAACCCGCATCTGCGCGATCGGATAACCCTGGAAGGGATAGGTGGGCGCATCGTGCATGCGCTCGGCCCAGCTATGGTCAGGCAGAATGATATCGGCCATCCAGGCGCTCTCGCCGGGGAACGGAGAGGTGTCAATGACAAACATCGACTTCAACGCCTCCTCCCAAACCTTGGCATCGGGGGCACTGAAGACCGGATTGGTGAGATAGAACATGATGGTGTCGAGCTTGTAGGGTGCCCCCTTCAGGTGGTTAACGGGCAGCTCTTGCACCATGCTCGAGGCCATCTTGTATCCGTCAGCATGGCCCTTCATGTCGATCCTGGGCTGCTTTTTCCACGCCCCGTTTTTGGACCAGTCGTCCATGAAGTCGCCTGCATCGACCGGCATCCCCCCGTACGATGGTCCCATTTGATAACCAGTTCCGCCTTTGGCAAACATGGAGCCGGACAGGGCATTTAGGGAGTGAATGGCCATGGCGTTTGGCACACCGTTGGTGTGGTTATGCGCACCGCGCTCCATCAAGGCGATGGCGGGGCGTGTAGTACCAAACTCCTGCGCCACAGCAATGATGTCTTTCTCCGGAAGCGTCGTGACACCTGCTGCCCATCTTGGCGTACGATCCTTAAGTTCGACATTCCACCATTCAATCAAGCCATGGACCCACTTCTCACTGAAATTGAACGGGTCGAGCGTTCTGCCGGCGACAAACCGATTCTTGCCATCGACAAAATCACCAACAAAGCTGCGCTCCCAGTTGCCGTTGACCAGCATATGGTGGGCAATGGCGAGTGCCAGCGCACCATCGGTACCCGGCTTGAGCAACAGCCCCCTGTCGGCCGCAGCGGTGGTCGGAGTAACCCGTACATCTACGGCGGTGACCCGGGTCTTGGGCGATTTTTCACCACGGATGAATCCCCACTGTTGCAGGTTGTTGTTGTAGGGACGGAAGGACTCAAGGAAGTTAGCGCCAAACATCAGCAGGTAGTTGCTGTTGGCGTAGTCATAGGAACTATAGGACTTGTTTCCATCCACAAGGTATTTAGCGACCTTCGAGCCGTCGGCGCAGAGCGAGGAGTGACCAATGGCGACATTGGGAGATCCAAGCAACTTGCCAAAGGTGCCCTGCAGACCCGCCTCAGAGGCGCCCCAGCCACGCCCGTAACAGAGCGCAAAACGATGCGATTCGCCGTTGTCACGCAAACTCTGCAGACGTGCGGCCACCGTATCGAGCGCCTCATCCCAGGAGATAGGCACAAACATCGGGTCCTCATTACGTCCCTTTTTGGGATTGGTACGCTTCATCGGCCCCTTAAAACGGTCTGGATCGTACGGAATGTAGAGCCCGATCGGTCCTTTAGGACAGAGCTTGCCGTTGGAGATGGGGTGGTCGGTGCTGCCATAGATGGCATGCATGCGACCGTTGGTGGTGTAGACATCGATCCCACAGCGCGCCGGGCACTGGTGACAGATGCTCTTGGTGACCTTAGTCGCCCCACCTATTGGCGAAGCGGCCTCGGCCCCTTTGCTGCGTGTTAATGCCGCGCTACCCAAACCCAGGGCCCCAGCGGAGCCGGCGGTACCGCTCGCCTGCAAAAAACGCCGACGCGTCAGCTTGTCTTTGTCAAATATTTCCATCTAAGCCTCCTTTGTGTTGTTTGATCGCCCGAGTTCCCTACTGGCGGTGAGGCGGTGAGACTGTTACACTTTCTTCTGGACTGCTCTGCATAAACAATTCGGACAGGGCGCGTTTTGCGAACTGCTTGCGTTGCCTACAACTCGGACAACTCGAAATTGCGTCTGAATATTGGTCGCCGCAGCGTGGACAGCTACGCAGCGTAAACTGCGTCAACGCATAACGCTGCCCGGCAACTTCGCCGGCACCGGCACCGACATCGACACGAATGGCCCGTTCAGGGCAACTTACGGCGCATGCCCCACACCCCACACAGAGACTGGGGCCGTATGAAATGCCCGCCCTATCGGGACGTTGGTAGTCAGCCAGGGCTCCCGTCGGACAGGTCGCCGCGCAAACCCGATGGTTGGCACAGGAATCCGAGATACTCAGCTGAGTGCGCAGCTCTTTCGGCACGGGGGTCTCGGGCGCGATACGACGCCAAGCTGAAAGCAGCAGGGCCCGTTCAGGCGAGGGCGCCTGTGAACGCATAGTCGCGATTTCGTCCACGTCGTCGGCCAATCCCATGCCGTAGGCCGCTTCAATCCCGGAGACCGTACGTGCGGCAAGGGTGCCGAGAAAACCCCGCCGCCCCATCCGTTGCTCGTCGGCATAGGCAAGAACCTCATCGCGACGTTGCGCTTCCGGCAGACGCCGTACGCGGATTCTCGGGAACCGCTCCGGGTCTATCCCCGCGCCCTGCAGCCACTGTGATACACGAGCCACGGTCGTCTCCGCGGGATGGCGACTGGCGCCGCTCGGACAGCCCGAACAGAATCCACGATCCATAATGACCACTGGACCTTGTTCCGACTCCGCACAGAGCGCCAACAAGCGCGCCGCGCTCAAACCACCCAGGCAGGGCACACGCACCGCATCGGCCATCATTGCTTGTGGAGACACCCGCCAACACTCAATAAACGTGGCGCCACCTTTCAATGCATGGACACCAAATCCGGGCGCACGAATCGCGCCACTCGGACAGGCCTTGGCACACTGGCCACACCCGTCGCACGCCGCCGAGAGCCGCGGGCCTCCTGCAGCAAAGCCCAATAGCCCTCGTGAACAGGCTTGCACGCAGGCATCACATTTCGTGTGCCGTGCACGCAATGCGATGCACGCCGAAACGCGTATCTCCAAGGGGGCGTTCGGATCAATGCCCCGATAGCCATTCTCGCGTTGCGGTAGCACCAATACCCCTTCCAAGATCATGATTGAGTATTTTTGTTGTGAACGCCGTTACCGACCTGAACGATATTTACTAATTCTTGCCCCGCTTCGATCATCGCCTTGGCCTCGTCCAGTATGTCGGCACCGATCTTGCCTTCGGCCGCGGCCAGCGCCTCGACCGCCTCGAGTTCGACTTCCTTGACGAAGTCGACCTCCCGCTCGAGCGTCTGCCGGTCACGTGCGCATCGTGCATCAACCTGCCGTCGAGGGCGGCGATGGCGAGGGCCTTCCAGCCGATGGAAAGGCTGAGTTTCACTTCAAAGTCGCGTCCTATCCGCTGTTCATTCCCAGGCTGTTGGTCCAGCCTTGGGGTACGACCGCCACCGGCGGCGTCGGGTGTCCGCTCGCAGTGCGGTCCACCCTTTACCTTTCGTTCAGCACGTTTTGTGCCAATTCGGGAAAGGTCTTTGCGGGCAACGCGTTGCGCTGATCCTCGGGACGCGAAGTGCGACAAAATGTCACCGTGCGGTAACCCAGCGAGCACGATCGAATCGGGCTCGATTCAATTCGCGGAATCAACGGGATAGCCAAGTATTCACGATTCGTGGGCGTTACCAGCCGGTAACAGGACACGTTTTCGTGCCAACGGCATCGGTTCGCAGACGTGCTCACCATACGGGCGGGCCAGGAACTCCCGCCACAACGTGCCAGGAATTTTGGGCGCCATCTGGTACCAAGCGGCGTTCCAGGGGACTGCCAGTTCGGCCGAACAGACAAGATGCCAATAACTCATTGAATTAAAAGCATTTTTATGGTTGCGGGGCCCGCAACCAGCGTTATTTGCAGCTTGCCGAGGGATGGAGCCCGCGGGTTCGTTAGGTCGAATTGCGAAATGCGGGGGCCTGCAGCCATCTTGATTTGCCTTGATTGGCCGCATGCGTGAGAAATCCGGGCCCGGAGGCGCAGCAGCCGCGATGCGGCTCTAACCCTCAACCGGCATGCAATAAACGGAAATGTCGGTGATCGCCGAGGCAATGTCCTCGGTTGCCGAGCGTCCGGCCGTTACCGGTCAATTTCCCGTTCGAGATCCTCGATGATGTGACCGACTGCGACGGCATTCATCTGGATATCCGGATGCCCGTCGGCCTCCAGCACGTCGACTGCCGTCCTAAGCGAGTCGATTTCCCCAGCGGCTCTGGCATGCGGCAGATTTGCGGCGCTGTCTGCTATGGCTTGCGCGATCTGCCAGCGGACTCCCGACTGGTCGTGCAAACCGAAGGCCTCGATCAGGGCCGGAATGACCGCATTGGTCACTGGACCAATTGCGCCTAGCGCCTCGGCCGCGCGCAGCTGGACTCCGGGATGGGCGTCGGTCAATAGGGCCTCGATCAATGCCGGAACGACGTACTCCGTAGCCGGACCGATCTTTCCTAGCGCCTCTGCGGCACGGGCGCGGACTCCCGGAAACCCGTCACTGTCCAGCACTTCTGTAAGACTCGGAACGACGTCGTCGCTGGCAGGACCAATCGACTCCAGGGCCTCGACGATTCGCCAGCGGACTCGCAGCTGGTCTTCCATATCGAGCGCGCCGATAAGGGCTGGCACAACATCCGCCCGCAACGGACGGATGACCCCGAGCGCCTCGGCAGCGCGTCCTCGCACAGCGGAATGGATATCCCATTCGAGCGCCTGAATCAGGGCCGGTACCGTCCGGTCCGCTGGTGCTTCGATCGTCGCCAACTGCTCGGCGGCGCGTTGTCGGACCGTCGGTTCCGATGCCTCCGCGAGCTCGTCCAGCAGCCTGTCCACGGATCCCGCCTGGTCTTCGACGGCAAGGCCATCCAACGGCGTCATTAACAGAAATGCCACAGCCCATATCAGCAGCAATCGGAAGAAAATCTGTTC
>JBFGYN010000121.1:0-9787 GCA_041587415.1 Candidatus Competibacterales bacterium
CAATTGAGTGCATCAAGCGGCGTGCCAAGACACGCCGCGTGCCGCCGCAATCAGCGTGCTGAAAGATTGAAGCTATCTGTTCTGCATAGATTTCTTTGCGTTTTCGTCGGCGGATTCGGAATCACGGGACGCGATGTAATGTGCCCAGATCGGACTTTGCGCGACCAGTGTGGTGAGGGTGGTCGAGTAACTTTTACACTGGGAGCGGGTGCGTTTGTAATTTCGTTCAATCCTCCGAAGAACCTTTTTCTCACGACGCCAGCCGGGTGTTTTAGTCAGCCGTTCAAGCGAAGCGCCTCACTGGAGTAATTGCTCACCGCTAATTGTATGACGGGGCATAAGAAATAGGGATCGGCTCATGGTCAGCGAACTGCTATACCGAGCCGCACAGGTGGTCGCCGAAGTCGTTTGGCGCGAAGCTTGCGAACACGGGTTCGGCGTCGCCTCAATTCTCACGCACTGGCGAGTGGATGGGGCGAGTTCGGTCGAAGATTCGACCTCGCAAAACTGACATGGCTGCAAGATGGTCACGTCCGCAATTTACCGGCCTTCCCGGTGCTTTCAAAATAGCGCTACGAGAGCGGGGGCGACGCCTTACGAATGTTTTTCTAAAGAATGAGGAGTGGAACGATGAACTGGGACCAGGTTAAAGGCAATTGGCGGCAGGTCAAAGGTAAAGCCCAGGCGAAATGGGGCGAGCTGACCGACGACGAACTCGACGAGATCGAAGGAGAGCGCGAGCAACTCGTCGGGCGCCTCCAGGAGCGCTACGGCGTCGCTCGGGAGGAAGCAGAACGGCAAGTCGACGACTTTCAACGGGGACTGTAGCGTTCGACCTGCGGCGACGACGGCAGTATGGCTGCAAACACTTGGCGATTCGCCAGCAGTGGCAAGACCTGCTCGTCCGGCTGAGTTTGAATCGCACAGTGTGCCCGCGGTGATGCTACCGTCCGAGCCGACCGGCTCAGCGTGCTTCGCGGAGAAGGGCGACGTGCGCCCACTGTCTATCGCGCAAGGCCGCATACCGGGGCGTCACGATCGGCGGGGCGGGCAAGCGGTCGCGCTTAGATCATGATTCCTGGCTTACAGGCAGCGTGAGGCGATAGGCGGTTGTCTGCTCGGCACTGCAGTCGAGTTCCAAAGCGCCGCCGAGAAGGTGGAGAAGCGGCACCGCCAGATGACGCGTCGTCTCTTCATCCAAACCGAAGCTCCCGGTAACCACGGGAGGCACAATGGTTGCGGCGGAACGCACTTCGCTCGTGCCCTTCGCCACCAGCAAAACCGTCACACCTGCGTCATCGTTGACAACGGAGATCGCGATCGATCCACCGTTCGCCAAGCCAGAGAGCAAGTGAACGGACAGCAAGTTGAGCAGTTCCACCAGCGCAGATTGAACCGCAACCACACTCACCGCTTCCCCACGAGAGTCGACCTCGACACTGACCCGTTGCTGCTTCGCTTGGGGGGCCAGGGTAATTGTGACGGACTGCAGTAGCGCGGCGAAGTTTATGCGTGTCGGGATGTCGTCCGGGGGGGCGATCAAAGCCAACAGCAGGTGAAGCTGTTGGTTCAGTCGCTCGACCTCGTGAGTGAGCGCTTGCGCATAGCGGCACAGCTGGTGAATCTTTGCCGAATCGCCCATTGCTTCCAGAGACGCCCTCAACACCTCGACGTTCATCACCATCGAGTTCAGTGGTGATTTCAATTCGTGGGCGGTGCCGACGTAGAGTCGATTCAGACAGTAGCATCGGGCGGCTGCCCGAAGGAGGTGTCCGTGTGCCTCGGACGCTTCGGCGTCCCATCCGGTTGCCGAGTCGGATTCGGCGTTGTGGGGTTCGCGTGTGTTCATGAGGGTCTTATCCGCATCGAGATTTCGCGCTGTGCGCCCCATCGTGGGTCGGGGAAGTGGCACTCGTCAAGTTGACTGATGAGCCCTTGCCCGGCACGACATGACCGTTGAATCTGGCGCGCATGAGTGCATTTCGGCGTCGGTCGTGCGAACATCGCGGGCTAAAGAACAGGATGTATTGAAACGGCCAAGAACGGCGCGCGCCGAGCCCACGCTCGAACTCCTCGGCCAGGGACATGTGCGTGACACCCGCCGCGAGACTCGCCCGGTCGGTCAAAGTTGCCATGCTCGCCCATTCGAGGCCTTGAAATCGAATGCAATCGCATTTTGAGAGATGCCAGGGAGCCACTATGGACCCGTTCGGTAGCCGCTGATGCCTCGCGCGCTCCTCGTCGACGACGATCCCAGCTTTGTTTTGCCTCTCGCCGATTTCGTGGCTCAACGCGGTTTCGCCGTGGCTACGGCGAGCGGCGTTCGCGAAGCAGAGGAGTACCTCGCGACCGGCGCCCCGGAACTGATCATTCTCGACCTGCTCCTTCCGGACGGCAGTGGCCTCGACCTTCTCGAGAAGTTGGAATCCGAGAGCCACACTCGCGTGCTCGTTGTCACCGCGCATCCGAGTTTGGACGCAACGATCGAGTCCCTGCGCGCCAAGGTTCACGACTTTCTGATCAAGCCGCTGGATGTGGGGCGATTGCGACGAATTCTCGATGATCTGGGGGGAGGCGGAGGCGTCCCCGAGCTTGCTACTCACCACGCCAAGTCAGACGAGTCTGGTCTCCTTGGGATCCTCGTGGGAGGATCCAGCGGTATGCGGGCACTGTACGCCGCGGTGGAAAAAGTAGCACCTACCGACGTGACGGTCATGCTCGTCGGCGAGAGTGGGACGGGAAAGGAGCTCGTGGCTCAGGCAGTTCATCGGCTCAGTCGTCGCGCGAATTCTTCCTTCGTTGCCCTCAATTGCGGAGCGGTGCCCGAAAACCTCATTGATTCTGAATTGTTCGGCCACGAACGGGGTGCCTTCACTGGGGCTCATCGGCAGCACAAGGGGGCGTTCGAGCGGGCGGACGGTGGAACACTGTTCCTCGATGAGGTTACCGAGATGCCCCCGGAACAGCAGGTACACCTGTTGCGAGTACTCGAAACGGGGAAGGTGAGACGGCTCGGCGGGTCGGATGAGCTTGACGTCGACGTTCGGGTCATTGCCGCCACGAACCGGGATCCAGAGGCGGCGATGTCGCAAGGTCGTATCCGCGAGGACCTTTTCTTCCGATTGATGGTATTTCCCATCAAGCTGCCAGCCCTGCGGGAGCGCGGAAGCGACATCTTGCTCTTGGCAGAGCACTTCCTGGCCTTGCTGAATTCCCAGCAGGACCGACGGGCGCAGTTGTCCGACGAAGCCAAGCGGGCATTGATGAGTCACGACTGGCCTGGAAACGTTCGCGAACTGCGCAATGCGATACAGCGCGGGTTCCTGCTGTCGGACGGGGGGAAGATCGAGGCGGGACATGTGTCCGGCTGGCGTGCGGGGCCAAGCGGGAAAGCAGACGTGCTGACCTTCACCGTTGGCACGTCCCTCAGTACCGCTGAGCGTCGCCTTATCGAGGCAACGCTGGAACATTTCAAGGGTGACAAACGGGAAACTGCCAAGTTGCTCGGCATTAGCCTCAAGACGCTCTACAACCGACTGAATGCGTATCGCTGCGACGAAAACTGAGGGGAACGGCGCCTCGACGGTCCATGAACCGTCGTGCAACTCAGGTCGGATCGATTACCTACAGCGCCCACCGATCTGCAATGCCGTTTGGCTTTTCGAGTTCAAGCTGCAGAGCAGTCAGCCCAGCTGTCACGCGCACGCGCTTTTCGGCACGATCCTCGCTTCGAATCTGGTGTGGGTTGTTGCACGGAATCGTGACTGGAATTCGCACTCGGCGAAATTCGTTTTGGTTTGTCGAACCGAGCAATGGCCGGAACGTCTCGGGGGGATTCGACGTGATCCCGCCCAACAGCTATGCCGATGCTTGAGCCATGCCTTTCATCCTCATCGCCGAAGACGATCGATCCACATTGGATGCTATGACCGCGCACCTACGCGCCCGCGGCTACCGCGTAGGCGGGGCAGTCACGGCCGAAAGGGCGTTAGACACCGCGGAGGATCGCCCACCAGATCTCGTGATCAGTGACTGGAATTTGGGACAAGGGATGGATGGTCTGGACTTGGCCCGACGGCTGCGTGGTATTGGCTGCCAAGCGCCGGTCTTGTTTGTGACGGGCCTGCCGTTGGAGCAGATGAAATCGAGGGCCGGGGATCTTGCAAACGTGTCATTTCTACAAAAGCCTGCAACGTTGACAACGCTCACCAAATTGGTGGGCAAGTTGTTGCTAGCCCCGAATTCTCGATGAGCAAGGGGGAGGGCGGGTGATTCGGCTTCGAATCGATGCCCGCCATGACACGGCAATTGCCTGTGCCGCTGAACTAATCCGACCCTAGCCCGGATCGCTCACCAGGCTGCTTCAAATTGCTCTAAGTTATCGCGCTATATGCATTATTCGGAAATCCACAGAAAGCAGAATGTCAGGGCTTCGCTCTCCCGGCGAGCGATGCCGACTAGCACGGCTGTGACCGCTCGCCTCCCTGGCACCCACTTTTCATTGAGCCGCCGCGGCGGCTAGCCCGGATACTTCATCAGGGACCCCGGATGCTGGTGGAATTCGCAGCCGTCCTGGCGCCGCTCTCGAGCGAAAGTTGTAGCCGTAGCGACAACTTGAGTGAAGAGCAAGTCAGGGCGAGCGAGAAACCGCCAGGGCCGGGGCAGGCCTTTGGCGGCGGTACACTTTGTACGCCAGAACTGAGCCGCTAAACTGGACATAAACTTGTACCGATCAACCACCTGCGAGCTAGCCGAAGGCCGCCCTGGTGAAATATCCGGGCTAGGCTCGTCTGTCCATGTGCACTCTCGGAACCGTCACATCATCACTCTCGTCCGAAAGTCCGAAGCACCGTTCGGGCTCCCGCGAGTTCCCGGAGTGTGCGAGGCGGCTCGAACCGAGACATTGAAGAAATGGAGCAGGAGATGACCGACAAGAGCCGGGAGGCGATCTTGTGGCTACAAGACCATGTTGAACATCGCATCATTGGCCAGAAGTCGCTGATACAGCGGCTGGTGCTGGCACTCCTTTGTGATGGGCATCTGCTTCTGGAGGGGGCGCCTGGGTTGGCAAAGACAAGGGCAATCAAGGCCCTCGCGAGTGGGCTGGAGGCGGATTTTCACCGCATCCAGTTCACACCCGATTTGCTGCCTGCGGACCTCACCGGCAGCGATGTGTACCGCCCCGAGGATGGTGGCTTTCAGTTCAATCGCGGTCCCGTATTTCACAATCTGATTCTCGCCGACGAGGTGAACCGGGCCCCGGCCAAGGTTCAATCCGCCCTTTTGGAAGCGATGGAGGAGCGCCAGGTGACGGTGGGGGCTGCCAGCTACCCATTGCCGCCGTTGTTCTTGGTGATGGCAACCCAGAACCCCATCGAACAAGAGGGCACCTACCCGTTGCCCGAGGCACAGTTGGACCGTTTCTTACTCCATGTCCGAGTGGACTACCCGGACAAGCAAGCAAGCCGCAAAATATTGGCATTGTCGCGGCGTGAAGCTCTGAATGCTCTGCATGGGGATGACCCACCGGCGCTGGACCCGGTCACGCTGCAGCAGGTGTTCGCTGCCCGTGGCGAGGTGATGGGACTGCATCTCGCCGAGCCAGTCGAGGAGTACATCGTCGAATTGGTTGAGGCGACCCGCCATCCCGGACACTACGGACAGGATTTGGCCGGCTGGGTGCGTTGGGGTGCCAGTCCCCGCGGGGCAATCGCCATCGAGCGTGCGGCCCGTGCCACCGCCTGGTTGGCCGGGCGGGATTTCGTGACTCCAGAGGATGTGCAGAAAGTGTCGCCCGATGCGTTGCGTCACCGGGTGCTGCTGGACTACGAGGCCGAGGCGGACGGAATGACTCCCCAGCGCTGCATTGACGAAATTCTTAACCGTGTCCCTGCGCCGTGAGTAATGGAACCTACCTCGAACTGGACGAACTAATCCGTCTGCGGGGCGCGGCGAGGGGCCTGGAACTGGGTTCTCGTCGGCGTACGCTTTCGGTGCAATCGGGCGGATACGTTTCCGCGTACCGGGGCCGAGGGATGGAGTTCGACGAAGTGCGTGCCTACCAGGCGGGCGACGATGCGCGGGCGATCGACTGGCGGGTGACGGCCCGGCGGGGCCGCCCGCATACCAAACTATTTCGCGAGGAGCGAGACCGACCGGTGCTGCTCTTGGCGGACTTCCACCCGGGCATGTATTTCGGCAGCCGCCAACAGTTCAAATCCGTGTTGGCGGGGAGACTTGCGGCCCTCCTGGGTTGGGCCTCGGTGCGCGCAGGTGACCGTGTCGGCGGCCTGGTGTGTGGGGCTGACGGGCACCGAGAGATCCAGCCTGCTGCGCGTCAGGAGGGCCTTTTGCCATTGCTCCGCGCCATGGTTCTCCTGCAACCCACCGCGCCTGGTAGCCCGGTGTCTGGTCGCTTGGATCAAGCTCTGTTGCGTTTAGCGCGTCTGGCCCGCCCTGGCAGCCTGGTGGTCGTATTGAGTGACTTCCGGGAACTGGGCGACGATGGTGATCGGCATCTTCGGGCACTCACCCGACACAATGACGTGATCGCGGGTTTGCTCTACGACCCCTTGGAGGCGGCTCCGCCGCCGGCCGGCCGCTACCGGCTCGGCATCGGCGCGGGGCGCTGGAATTTGGATACCGCTCGGTCTTCGGTGGCCGAGCGCTGGGCGGCGCAGTTTCTGGCTCATCGAGAATCGGTCCGAAGGCTTTGCCGGCGTCACAGCATTCATTTCATGCAGTCGGCAACCTCCGATCGGCCCCTGCGCGCCTTGCAACTCGGTCTCGCAAGGTACCGAAGCCACGCCGGAGCGAACCATGAGTGGAAGTGATCCCTTGGCGGGCCTAAAACCCTTGCACGCGCCGCCGCCGATTTCCTGGTGGCCCCCTGCGCTGGGTTGGTGGCTGCTCGCGGCGTTGGTCTTGATTTTGGCCCTATTAACCCTCTGGTTGCGAAACAGGACGACGCTTCAGCGTGCCGCTCTCATCGAGCTCGAGTCGTTGGCGACGCGGCTCGAAAGTCCAGAGCAGCGTGCGGCAGCGCTCAACCGACTGCTCAAGCGGTACGCTCTGGCATGCGCGCCCGGCACCGATGTCGGTTCCCTGACCGGCGAGGCATGGTTGGCGTATCTCGACCGCCACGGTGGCGGCGAGCAGTTTTCTAGAGGGCCGGGTCGGGCGTTGTTGTCCCTTCCCTATGGAGGTGGAGCTCCTGCCGCCGATGATCTGCTTCCACTGGCTCGGCGCTGGATCAAAGCGAACCGGCCGCGGAGATAGCGCGCGTGTTTCACTTTGCCTGGCCCTGGATGCTACTTGCGCTGCCGCTGCCGTGGGCCGCAATGCGACTTCTACCCGCCGCCCCACCCTCGACCGGTGGTGTCTTGTATGCGCCCTTCGCCCGGGGGATGAGCGATGCGCGTACCGATGCCGTACCCAAGACCGAAAACGGTGCATTCCGCCTGTGGAGCGCGTTGCTGTGTTGGTTGTTGTTGGTTTTGGCCGCTGCCAGGCCCCAGTGGCTCGGGGACCCGATGGAACGCCCGGAAACGGGCCGCAATCTCCTCTTAGCGGTCGATGTGTCCGGCAGCATGGAGACACCCGACCTGGAAGCGGGGCTAAACAGCCGGCTCGATGTCGTGAAGCAGGTGGCGTCGGAGTTCATACAGCGGCGCGAGGGTGACCGGGTCGGTCTCATCCTATTTGGCAGCCAAGCCTATCTGCAAACACCGCTGACCTTTGATCGCGTCACGGTGACAACGTTGCTCAACGAAGCGGCCATCGGAATCGCTGGGCGTGATACGGCGATCGGCGATGCCATCGGCATGGCGATCAAACACCTACGAAATACCGAGGGTGAGGCCGTCTTGGTACTTCTCACGGACGGCAGCAATACAGCCGGCAGTGTGCTGCCTGGCAAGGCGGCGGAACTAGCCGCCCAGCAGGGACTGCGCATTCATACCGTTGGGGTAGGAGGGAAAACCAGAGCGGTGCGCAGTTTGTTCGGAACGCGGCTCGTCAATCCGGCGCCGGATCTCGATGAGGAGACCTTGAAAGCCATTGCAGACGCAACCGGCGGGCGGTACTTCCGAGCAGTGGACCGGGAGACGCTGGAGGAAATCTATCGAAATTTGGATAACCTCGAGCCCGTGACCGGTAGCAGCCGCATGGTACGCCTGGTAGACGAGCTCTACCCATGGCCTCTGGGATTTGCCTTCCTGCTGAGCCTTGGGCTGGTGGCGGGCGCAGGGCGCGGGGAGATCGGGTCATGAGCGAATTTCATATTTTGCGGCCCTGGTGGTTACTGGCCCTGGTTCCGTCGCTGTGGATCGTCTGCGCCCTGTGGCGAGAGCAAGGAGCCGTTTCGAGCTGGGAACGTGTATTCGATCAGCAGCTTCTGGAGCACCTGTGGCTCGAACCGCCAGGCGCCCATTCCCGCCTGCCCATCATGCTTCTGGCGTTTGGCTGGATGCTTGCCGTCTTGGCACTGGCGGGCCCCACATGGGAACGGCAGCCGGAACCGGTTTGGCGATCCCAAGCCTCTCGCGTCATCGTATTGGATCTTTCGGCATCCATGAACGCGGCTGACCTGATGCCGAGTCGTCTGGAGCGGGCTCGATTCAAAATCCTCGATATCCTCGCCGCGACGGGGGACGCCCGCACCGGGCTTGTCGTGTTCGCCGGTGAGCCCCACGTCGTTGTCCCCCTGACGGAAGATGCGGATACGATCATGAATCTGCTGCGCGCCCTGAGCACGGACATCGTACCGGCCGCGGGCGACGAAGCGGCGCCCGCCTTGGAGCTGGCCAGTGAACTGTTGGAGAATGCCGGTGTCGCGCGTGGCGAACTCGTGCTCATTTCGGACGGCGTGTCCGACCCAGCCGCCGCCCTCGCGGTGGCGAAAGGATTGCGCAATCGGGGGAGCCGGCTCTCGGTCCTGGGTGTGGGAACTGCCCAAGGGGCACCCGTTCCCCGCGCTGACGGCGGATTCGCTGGCATGGCACGCTTGATTGCCGCCCCCCTCGAGGCGCTGGCCCGCGCCGGTGGCGGTGCCTACAGCCCCATCACCGCCAGCGACCGTGACCTGGAGACCGTGCTACTCGACGGGCCGCGATCCGCGCCGGCGCATGAACTGTCGGGCGCCGGTGTGCAACGCTGGACTGAACCGGGCGTTTGGCTCGTGCCGCTGCTCTTGTTGCTTGCGGCTGCGGGTTTCCGGCGCGGCTGGCTTGCGGGGTTGGTGATGATCATGGTGGTGCCGCCGCCCGCCCAGGCGCTCCAGTGGCGCGACCTGTGGTTGCGTCCCGACCAACAGGCGGCTGCGGCGCTGGAGCGGGGGCAGCCAGCAACTGCGGCACGCCAGTTCGCCGACCCAAGCTGGCGCGGCATGGCGCTCTACCGGGCGGGCGATTACGCGGGCGCTGCAGAGGCCTTCGCCCAGTCGGGGGGCGCGGAATCCGACTACAACCGGGGCAATGCCTTGGCCCGCGCGGGGCGCTTGGAAGAGGCGGCCGACGCCTATCGGCAAGTGCTGCGTGAGGTGCCGGAGCATGCCGATGCGAAGGCGAACCTGGCGCTGGTCGAAGATCTCCTGAGGAAGAATCGAGAGCAGTCGGATCAGGCAGAGGGGAGCAGCGATGAACGTGGCGCGCCGCCGTCGGAATCCGAAGAGGTCAACGGCGGGGAATCCCGGACGGATGCCAGAGGGCAATCCTCCAGCGGGGACAAGCCAGGGACGGATTCGAGCGAATTCCCAGACGGGGAAGCGGGCGATGATCGCAACCGTGCG
>JBFGYN010000122.1:0-9741 GCA_041587415.1 Candidatus Competibacterales bacterium
CGGATGCCGACACACGGATCGTGCCGGCCGGTTGTCACCACGTCCACCTGCCGGCCTTCTCGATCCACGGTACGGCCCGGCAGGCGAATGCTGGATGTGGGCTTCAGAGCAATGCTCGCAATGATGTCTTGTCCACTGGATATTCCGCCCAGAACACCGCCGGCGTGGTTGCTGAGGAAACCGTCCGGCGTCATTTCATCTCGAAACTCGGTCCCGCGTGCGTCGACACAGGCAAAGCCGTCCCCGATCTCCACACCCTTCACGGCATTGATACTCATCAGCGCATGGGCCAGATCGGCATCCAGACGATCGAAAACGGGCTCGCCCAGACCCGGCGGAATGCCGGTTGCCAGCACGGTGATTCGCGCGCCCACCGAATCTCCGGATTTGCGCAGGCTGTCCATGAACGACTCGAGTTCCGGCACCTTGTCGGGGTCTGGGCAGAAGAACGGATTCTGATCCACCTGGTTCCACTCTATCTTCTCGGGTCGAATGGGCCCGAGCTGGGACAAGTAGCCACGAATATCGACGTCGTAGCGCACTTTGAGGTATTTGCGTGCGATACCGGCGGCGGCGACCCGCATAGCCGTCTCGCGGGCAGAAGAGCGTCCGCCACCACGGTAATCGCGTACGCCGTACTTCTGCAGGTAGGTGTAGTCCGCATGGCCGGGTCGAAATCGGTCCATGATCTTGGAGTAATCCTTCGACCGTTGATCCACATTCTCGATTAGCAGGCCGATGGGCGTTCCCGTGGTGCGGCCCTCGAACACCCCGGACAAGATGCGGACCTGATCGGGCTCCCGCCGTTGGGTGGTATGGCGACTTGTACCGGGTCGGCGTCGGTTTAGGTCGCGCTGAAGGTCCGGCTCGGAGAGCTCCAAGTCCGGCGGGCATCCGTCCACGATTGCGCCGAGCGCCGGACCGTGGCTTTCGCCGAAGGTAGTAACCGTGAACAGCTTGCCGATGGTGTTCCCAGACATGAAGCAACCGGCGTGGCCAGAGAGATTGCCGAATTATGCCCCAAACGCCGGCATACCCGCGAACGAATCGCTGTGCACGGCCGGCAAGTCGTGGGGCTCGTCAGATCACCTTGGAGTAGGTGCGCAACCCAGCGGACCCAAGATAGGCGTCGAACACCATGCAAATATTCCGAATCAACAGACGCCCGGCGGGCAAAACGCTCAGGCCAGATGGGCTCAGATCGAGCAGACCATCGGCCTGTAAATCCTTTAGCGCCACAAGCTCTTCGTGAAAGCACTCACGGAACTCGACGCCGTATCGACGCCCAATCGAGTCGAAATTCAACGCGAAATCGCAAGTCAGCCTGTGGATGATATCGCGCCGAATGAGATCGTCCTGGGAAAGCTCGACGCCGCGAAAAACCGCCAGATCCCCGCGATCGATGCAGGCACCGTAGCGTTCGACGTCCCGGAGATTCTGCGCATAGATGGAACCGACGATGCCAATGGACGATGCGCCGAGACCGACCAGATCGCAGTCTGCGTGGGTGCTATATCCTTGGAAATTCCGACAGAGACTTCCGCCGAGTTGCGCGCTGGCGAGTTCGTCATCCGGTTTGGCGAAGTGATCCATCCCAATGTAGACATAGCCGGCCGACGTCAATTGCTCGATCACGCTCTGCAGGATCGCAAGCTTGATCTCGACGGAGGGGAGGTCGGATTCTCGAATCTGCCGTTGCGATTTGAACATCCGGGGCAGATGGGCGTAGTTGAAAACCGACAGGCGATCCGGACTAAAATCGAGCACGTCGTCGAGTGTTTTTGCAAACGACTCGACGCTCTGTAGAGGCAGGCCATAAATCAGGTCAACGCTCACCGAGCGAAATCCCACTTCTCGCGCCGCCGTCAGGGTCGCCGCCGTCAGCTCCTTCGGCTGGACCCGGTTGACCGCAGCCTGCACTCGAGAATCAAAATCCTGAATGCCCACGCTGAGTCGGTTGAACCCCAGTTCCCGAAGCTCGGCAATTGTGTCGGGCCCGGCGGCTCTCGGATCCACTTCGATCGAATATTCTCCGGAATCGTCGTCTAACAGGGCGAAATGGTCGCGGGTGACCTCCATCAGCCTGAACATCTCGTCGTGACCGATAAAAGTGGGTGTACCACCGCCCCAATGAAGCTGCTGAACAGGCCGACTTCGGTCGAAAAGAGCCCCCTGCATGGCGATCTCGGAAAACAAACTTTCCAAGTACCGGCTGGAACGCCTCCGATTTCGGGTAATCACTTTGTTGCAGGCACAGTAGAAGCAAACTGTGTCGCAGAAGGGAATGTGGAAATACAAGGACAGCGGCCGTGCGGTGCGATTGCTGACCTCGGCCTGCAACCGATATCGGTCCGGCCCAAGATTCTCCTGGAAGTGCAGCACGGTCGGATACGACGTGTACCGAGGCCCGGTGACGTCATACCGACGAATGAGCTCAGCGTCGAATTGTATTCTCTGGTCCATGGGCTAACCCGGAAATCTCACCAGAATTCGGGAAGTCAGACTAGCTCGCATCGCTCACCAGGCGGCTCGAAGCTGCTGCAAGCGATTGCCTGATATTCATTATTCAGAGTACGCCAGAACCGAGCCGCTAAACTGGACATAAACTCATCCCGATCAACCACCTGCGAGCTATCCGAAGGCCGCCCTGGTGACCTATACGGGCTAGGTCGAAAACGGAGTCGGACGCACCGTTTCGAGTCGTAACACCCGGTGGCGACTGTGAGCGTTTGTGACGAAGACACTTTGCCTCCTGAAGCGGTCCGTCCGGTGCAATTCCCGGACTCACCTGGATGCATCACCCGCCCCGCCACATGCGGGACAGGCAGAAGTCGATTGGAACGTCAGGACCAGCTGTACTCTATGGGGTACACCCCGGATTTGACTTGACCTGGATCAAGGGGATGGTGTCGATTGAATCGATTTGCCGGGCTCAGGCGCTGTCGCGCCACGCTTCACTCAGCTCGAATCTGTCCAGACTCTCTGTCAAGATCTCCTCGTGCGCATCTTCCTGTTCGGCGAGTCTGCGATAAACATCGGCGCGTGCGACGTCATGCTCGGCGGCTGCCAGATCGCGGTACAGCCGGGATGACTCGCGCTCCAACGCAATCGCCTCGCGCAAGACCAAGACTGCTTCCTCATCGTCGGTAACGCGCGCCCGGCATGGGTCTCCGTTCACCGAGCAGGGTGCGATGGGCACCGCTCCGGCGGACAACGAGCGAAGCTCCGTCAGATGCTGCCACTCCTCGTCAGCCAGCATGTCGAAGGTCTTTGCAATTCCGGAATCGAAACGTCGAAATGCCTCGGCCCACTGCCCGTAGCAGAGCGCGCGGCCGATCTCGACCTTGATCGCACGATCGAGCGACTGGGAAGAAAGGCTTGTTCCCTTATTGTTCAATCTCATATCCACTGGTATCGCGACCCCGTCGGTACGGGGTATCATTCTATTTTTGCTATCGCCAAGTTCCCGCAAGATTACGGCGTGCCGTGATGCGATCGATTCAAGCATTCACGTCCCGTTCCAGTTTTCGTCCAGCTCTTGCGCCGTGAGGATGAACACCCCTTCTCCACCTCGCTTGAAGTGTTGCCAATGGAATGGAACACGCGGCCAGGTCTCCACGACCCGGGGCCAGGTGGCGCCCACTTCCACTACCAACACGCCGTCGCTAGCCAGAAACGGATGTGCGGCGGCTAAGATCCGCGATACGAGGTCGAGCCCCGTCTCCCCGGCCGCAAGACCAAACTCCGGTTCATGCAGATATTCGTCCGGGAGTTGCTCCATCTCCTCCAAGGAAACGTACGGCGGGTTACTCACGATCAGGTCGTAGCGCTGCCCTTGGAGTTCGGCGAACAAATCGGAACAAATCACTGCAACCCGGTCGGTCAGCCCGTGCTCGATGACGTTGAGCTCCGCCACTTCCAATGCCGACTCGGACAAATCCGCCAGGTCAACCTGGGCACGGGGGAAAGCGTGTGCGCAAGCAATGCCGATGCAGCCGCTGCCAGTGCAGAGATCCAGGATCCGCCCAACTCCAGCCGGTCGATCGACCCAAGGCTGGAATCGGCGTTCGACCAACTCAGCGATGGGTGAACGCGGAACCAAGACGCGCTGGTCCACGTAGAACGGGTGCCCCGCGAACCACGCCTCGTTGCTGAGATAGGCCGCCGGCAGGCGCTCCCCGATTCGACGCTCGATGAGTTCCATGACCCGAAAACGCTCGTCCACCGAAAGCCGGCTCTGGCAATACTCGGGCTCCGAGGCATGGGGCAGGTGCAGGGCGGAAAGTACGAGTGCAGTGGATTCATGGAAGGCGTCAGCGGTCCCGTGCCCAAAAAATACGCCCGCCTCGTTCATCCGACTCGCACCCCAGCGTATGAAGTCGAGTATGGTCTCGAGGCCCTCGTGCTTTGTCTCGAGGTTCGACTGCATGCCAGCCCTCAGCGTCGTCTAGGGAAGTCCTGATCCATTCGCACGGTCGCGCCGGAGTCTTTGCGCTCGCGGGGCAAGGCGCGACGAGTGCGGTTGGCTCTCGTTGCCAATGAGCGAGGAGCAACGCGGCCCGCGCGCGTAGAATTCGAGGTTTCCCTAGGACACTCTGAATGCATTGGGGTTTCCCAGGAAGGAAGGCGTAAAACGCGTTCGAGCTCTGCTCGCCCTGGCGGTTCCCCGAGCGTATTGTTCAAGGCTTCCACTGGCGGAAGTCCTGGCCCATTCCCACGAACGGGCCGGAGTCTAACAGGGCGTCGAAGCATGTAAAGGCCCACGCTTGCTCGATCACGGGTAACAGTCGTGCGCCATTTCTCCTCGGGATTCGGATTCGCGGGTGAACCTGGCAACGGAGCTCGCTCGATCGCCCGCCGAGACGCAACCGCGAATCGGCCGCAACGGGAATGGGAGGAAAATTCGAAACGAGATCTTGCCGATAATCGAGTGAGGCACTCTGGACTTGAAGCGTTCACCTGAAAATGGTGCATAATTCCATGAATCGTAGACGAATGCCGCTCACGGACGGACTGCACGCCGGCATTTTCGGGCTAGGAGCGCCATCGGATCCACCGGTGCACAGCTGGAGAAACATTGAGAGCACAGAATGCATTCATCGCGGCCGCCGCGGTCATCGCTCTTGTATCGGGCGTGTGGCTGGGCGGAATGCTCCCGGGCAGCGCCAGCCATTTCCCCCAAATTCAGGGCACGGCGTTTCCGGACCCGAGACCGCTGCCTGATTTCCAACTCATCGATCAAGACGGCGCGCCCTTCACCCGGGAGCGACTCGAGGGCACCTGGACCCTCGTGTACTTCGGCTATACGTCGTGTCCGGATGTGTGTCCAACGACGCTCTACGATTTTGCACGCACCGAGCAATTGCTCGCGGAACGTGACGCGGGTGGAGACGTGAATTACCTACTCGTCTCGGTCGACCCGGAGCGCGATACTCCCGAGCGATTGGCCCAGTACCTGCGGCACTTTAGCGAACGGCTCGCCGGCGCAACGGGATCGTCGACTGCCCTGGAGGAGTTGACCAAACCCCTCGGCATCGTCTTTGCCCGGGTCGACGGTGACGATCCCCACAATTACCTGGTCGACCATAGCTCGGCAGTGATCGTCGTCAATCCGGAGGCCGCTTTCCAGGCACTGTTCAGCATACCGCACCGCCCAGAGGACATGGCCGACGATCTCATTGCATTGAAGCATTACTTCGACCGATGAGTGCCAATTCGGAACCGACGTGGTCGGATCGGCTTCGTGTCAGCCACCAATATCTGATCCCGCAAAAAACCGTAACCGGCATCGTCCACTGGCTGACACGGCGCACGAAACCGCCGAGCCTGAAAGACTGGGCCATTCGACGATTCGTTAGCGTATTCGGCGTCGACCTCAGCGAGGCCGAGAACACTGAGCCGGAATATTATCCGCACTTCAATGCATTCTTTACCCGGGCGCTCGCCCCGGGTGCACGAACGGTCGTCGCAGGGGCAAACGATTTCGCCTGCCCGGTGGACGGAACCGTCAGCCAGTGTGGCGCAGTGGATGGCGACAAGGTGTTTCAGGCGAAGGGACGCCGGTTTTCCCTCACCAAGCTGCTCGGCGGAGAGGCAGAAGACGCGGAGCCGTTTCTGGGCGGTCAGTTCGCGACGCTCTACCTGTCACCCAGGGACTACCATCGAATACACATGCCGTTTCGGGGCACGCTGCGATCCACAATCCACGTTCCCGGAAGGCTGTTCAGCGTCTCCCCTCTCACCACGCGAGGCGTGCCGGATCTCTTTGCCCGCAACGAGCGACTTGTCTGCCTGTTCGAAACCGTTTTTGGCCCGCTGGCCATGGTGCTGGTCGGAGCCACCAACGTGGCATCCATTGAAACAGTATGGGCGGGGATCGTGACGCCTCCCTATGGCCGTTCCATCCGGCGTGAAACCTACCCGACCGAGGCAGCCCGAGGGTCAGTGGTCCTGGAGAAGGGTCGGGAACTGGGGCGTTTCAACATGGGTTCCACGGTCATCGTCGTTGCCCCACCCCAGTCCGTCGTCTGGGCACCTGGCGTTCGTGCCGACGCGGCAGTGAAAATGGGGCAATTGCTGGGCACGATTGTCGGCGATCCCGCGATTGCGCGTCATGCTCGGTCGAGCGAGAAGGCCATCACCTGATCCAATGAGTCGGCTTGGGCGGCGAGCAACACCAAGCGATCGAGCCCCACCGCGACGCCCGAGCAGTCGGGCAGACCAGCCTCGAGGGCGTCCAGCAGTTTTTCGTCCAGCGGCATTTGGGGCTTTCCGGATTCACTGCGAATGCGGTTATCGCTCCGGAATCGAGACCGCTGCTCCCGGGCGTCAGCCAGTTCATGGAATCCGTTGGCAATTTCAATGCCGTTCAAGTAAAGCTCGAACCGCTCTGCGGTCCGTGGATCGTCCGGGGTAAGCCGCGCGAGAGATGCCTGATTCGCTGGATACCGATACACGAACGTCATACACCCATTGCCCAGTCCGGATTCGATACAGTGGGTAAGCAGCAGGTCCAACCAAGCATCGAGCCCGGCGTCCATCATTCCCGCAGGAACGACCAGACCCTGTTGCCGGGCGCAGCGAAGCACGGCATCGAGATCCGCGACAAGCGGATCCAGCTGCAGACGCTCCAGAAAAACGTCTCGGTAGCTAATGCGCTCCACCGGACCGCACGACAGCATTCCATCGAACAGCGCGATCAGCAGATCCGCCACCTCGTCCATGAGATCGAGGAGCGTGAAGCCCGGTCGGTACCATTCCAACAAGGTAAATTCAGGATTGTGCAGCCTTCCGAGTTCACCATCGCGAAACACGCGGCAAATTTGATAAATGGACCCGGACCCGGCGGCGAGCAAGCGCTTCATGGGGAATTCCGGTGACGTGTGCAGATACAGACGCACGCCCTCGGGCGCACCCGGTCCCGTGTAAACGGTTCGAAGACTGTCCAAAGCGGGGTCGGTTACCGCCGATCTCGACAGGAGCGGCGTCTCCACCTCGAGGACATCGCGTGTGTTAAAAAATCCGCGAGTCCGATTCAAGATCTGGGCACGAAGCCGCATTGTTTCGAGATCGGCGCCGGGAGCCCAGGCTCGAGGCTCAGCGTTCCCGGTCATTCTTTGACGCGGGATATGTATTCGCCGGTGCGGGTATCGACTTTGAGCACCTCCCCTTGCTCGATAAAAAGCGGGACGCGAACCACTGCGCCAGTTTCCAATGTCGCTGGCTTTGTGCCGCCGCTCGAGGTGTCGCCTCGCACCCCGGGATCGGTCTCCGTGACACGCAGATTGACGTGATTTGGGGGGGTAACCGAGATCGGATCGCCATTCCAAAGCGTCATCTGGCAAATGTCCTGCTCCTTGAGCCATTTTGATGCATCGCCAATCGCCGCAGCCGTAGCCGCGACTTGCTCGTAGGTTGCCTGGTCCATGAAATGCCAAAACTCGCCATCTGTGTACAGGTATTGCATCTCCGTCTCGTGGACGTCCGCTGCCTCGACGCTGTCGTTGGATTTGAAGGTACGCTCGATCACTCGACCACTTAGCAGGTTTCGAATCTTCACGCGATTGAAAGCCTGCCCTTTACCGGGCTTCACGAATTCATTCTCGATGATTGTGCAGGGATCACCGTCGAGCATGATCTTGAGGCCGCCGCGAAACTCACTGGTGCTGTAACTTGCCATGCGAATCAAAATACCTGGGGTTGATCGGGAAAAAAATGCCGGGACACTGCGGTACCGGCGAGTATGATACTGCGACGCCGAAGAGACGGCACATTTCGGTGAAATTGTAAGAAATGACCTCGGTTTGACTGATCGGCTGGCGAGGCCTAGGTGAATTCGGTATAAGGCGCAAGGGATATAGGGCGGTCGAATCTATGCGAGCATACGGCTGGAACATGCGGGAAATCAGGAGAATCTCGTGACGGATGAGTTGATCGACGTCTTGTTCATCGACGATCACTTCACCGAGATCGAGGAAGTCATCAAGGCGATACGGGCGGCGGGATTCGCACTGCGTGAGTCCCACACCAAGGCCCTGGCCGAAATCCGCCAAATCGCCTCTGTGCAGCCGCCGGATCTGGTCTTCTACGACATCGGCTCTGGCGATCCACCGATTGTCTCGGTGCGCAATGCCTTGGGCGAAACAGCGCGCGTGTCACCGATGCTCGGGCTCAGCCACGCCGATACGCCACCCAGTCGCACGGAAGCGCTGCAAGCCGGCATGCGCGATCTGGTGAGTTCGGGGGATTTGACTCAGCTCGTGTTAGTGGTGGAACGTGAGATGGAGGTGCTGAAACTTCGGCGCCGCGCCACCCGAACGGAAGCGATGCTCACCGACGCGGAAGCTCGGTGCGACGGGCTCATGGACAGCTCCCACGACGCCATCGCATTCGTCCACGACGGGGCGCACGTCTACGTCAATCCAGCCTACCTGGATCTGTTCGGGTATCAGAGCCGGGAAGAGTTGGAAGGCCTGCCGATCATGAACATGGTCCCGAAAGCCGACCGGGACCAACTGAAGAAGCTCTTCAGACGCTCGAGTCAGGGAAAGCTGGACCGAACGAAGCAGTTGGAGATTACCGGGCTCAAGGCAGATCAGGAGGAATTCCGAGCCAGGCTGGAACTGCATCCGGCGACAATTCAGGGTGAGACCTGCATTCAAGTGGTCCTCCGTCCGATGGAAGCGGAAGAAGCCCTCGAGTCACAAATCGCGGAACTTCGAAAGCGGGATCACATTACAGGACTTTACAACCGACTGCATTTTCGGTCCGTTCTCGATTCCGCGTTTGCGGCGGCGCATTCCGGCGGAGACGGCGGAACGATTCTCTACCTGCTGCTGAACGAGTATCGGTCCATTTGCGAGCGTTACTCGGTCACCAGCGGGGATGACTTGATCCGAGGCATCAGCAAACTGTTGAAGCAGCAGACCGACAAAGCCGACCAGTTATGTCGATTTTCGGAACCCACGTTCATCGTGCTGACGCCAAAGCGTGGGGAGGACGCCGAAGCACTGGCCGAGTCAATTCGCTCCGCGGTGGCAAGCCACATGCTCGAGGCGGGCAGCAGCATGGTCACGACGACCTGCTGTATTGGGCTTTGCGACCTGGCCGCAGGGCATTCTGATTCCGGAGAAGTGATACAACTGGCTGACAAAGCGTGCGAAAAGGCCAGGCAAGCGGGCGGCGACAGGATCGAAGTACACCAGCCAGAGGGCTCCGCAGACTTCCTGACCACGAATGAGC